>NZ_PEAZ01000084.1:0-17163 GCF_002734245.1 Sphingobacterium sp. 1.A.4 | reverse complement strand
AGGGGAAAGGGACATATCTGCAAGATGGGGATGGGCCAGGTCAGAAAGGTGCTGTACATGGCGGCAATATCCGCCATCAGGAGCAACACCGCCTGCAGCGGGCTTTATGGGAGGTTGATGGAAAAGGGAAAACCCTACAAGGTCGCAATCATAGCAGTGGTGAACAAACTGATCAAACAGGCATTCGCCATCGCAAAATCTGGAAAGGGCTACATCGCAAAAGCGGCCTAATCAGAATATTATTTGGAGAAAATTTAATTTATTATTTGGATATATACACAGTTCATTGCGAGGAGGTACGACGAAGCAATCTTTAAACTATTCGAAAGATTGCTTCGTCCCTCGCAATGACGGGTAAAGTGTCTCGCAATGACGGGTAAAGAGCTCCGCAATGACGAGAAAGCCTACTTAATAACCTCAGCCAATTTTTCTTCCAAGGCCTTGCCTCTCAAATTCGAAGCAATGATCTTTCCACTAGGATCAACCAAAAAATTAGCAGGTATCCCCTCAATAGCATACAAAGGAACGACCTCCGATTGCCAGAATTTCAAATCCGACACATGCGGCCATTGCTCCAATTTATCCTCATGAATAGCTTTTACCCAATCATCCTTCTTACCCGGACGATCCAAGGAAACGCCAAATACCGTAAAATTCTTATCCTTAAACTTATTGAACGCTGCTACAACATTTGGGTTTTCATGACGGCAAGGTCCACACCAGCTCGCCCAGAAATCGATCAATACATATTTTCCTCTCAACGAAGACAATTTGATCACATTTCCAGCTGTATCCGGCAATGCAATCTCCGGAGCCACAGCACCGATCGCTACACCTTTCAATTTCTCAATCTTCGCAGCAATTGCTTTTCCCTTTTCGGTATTCTTCAATGCTGGCGACAATTTCTCATAAGCTGGAATACCTAGGTCATTCACATTCTCTGCAGAGATCAAATCCCCAAGAATATTCAAACTTACATAGCTATTCGGTTTGCTCAAAACAAACTGCTGGCTCAATTCTTTCTGTTTTTCAAACAAAGCCATAGCTTGGTTCTGCAACCCGCCCACAAATTCCTCATTTTCTTGCTGTTCTTTAGGTGCATCCGCATAAGTCTTGTTCAATTGCGCAAACTGATCCGTCACTGGTTTCATCGCATTCTTGTAATCCGTGAAATCCTTGTTGATATCATTTCCTGATACCGTCGCTGTGCTCAGTTTATCACCTTTTACATTGATCACGCCTTTTGCCAAATACAAACCACCCACATCAGGATTACTCAATTGACGAATGCCCTTACCTTCTGGCGAAAGTATCAACTGCGCCTGTGTAGGCTGCGATACAACTCCATTGAAGGTAAATGCGCCCTTTACCACATTGGCAGAATCCAAATGATTCTGACCACCATCCGAATACGATAAGAAAACTTTTGCCGGCGCATCGTGGGTACCGATGTTACCTTTTATGGAGTAATCTTCCTGTGCAAAGAGCAAGGAAGGAACTGCAACTAGTGCACTTAGAATTAATTTTTTCATTTTCAAGTATTTAATTTATATCCGATTAAATGTTCTATTACCATCTTCCGCTGGCACCACCGCCACCGAAGCCGCCTCCTCCGAAACCGCCGAAGCCACCGCCTCCGCCGCCTCCAAAGCCGCCGCCACCAAATCCACCTCCGTCATTATCACCACCACGGCCTAAGGAATTCAACAAGGTCCACCAGAACAGGTCTGAAGAACCACGACCGCCCATCACACGTCCGCCACCATTGTTCCCTCCACCTCCGCGTTTGGAAATAATGGATATGATGACAAATACGACGATAATGATGAAAATAATGGGAATACCACCTCCACCTTCTGTAGAATAGGTCTCCTTAGGCTCTGCTTTATACTCCCCTTTTGCATGGGAAATTAACGCATCCACCCCATTATTAATACCTGCATAATAATCGCCCTGTCTGAAGGCTGGTTTTATTTCATTTTCAATAATCCGGTAGGCAATCACATCGGGCACTGCACCCTCAATACCATAACCCGTACGGATCGTTACGGCACGATCGCCCAAGGCTACCAGTAATAGAATACCATTATCGTATTTCTTATTACCTACGCCCCATTTTTTTGCCAAGCGATCGCCATAATCAGCGATATCATAATCCCCGGTCGAATTCATCACCACCACCGCTAACTGGGTGGTTGTACTATCTTCAAAAGCCAATAACTTCTGCTCGAGCGCCTGTTGTTCACTGGCACTCAACGTATTGGTATAATCACTAACCAATCGGTTCGGAACAGCAGGAAAATCCTGCGCCAACGCCGTAAAGTGAATGATTAACCCTACAAATAATCCAAGGAATATCTTGATAGACGTACTCAATAAACGAGTTTTCTTGTCCATAAATTGTTGTTTATCCAAAATAAATATCATTTGGAAGTTCATTGACATCATCATCCCTTCTTGGGAAATAATGTGCCAGCTGCTCCCCTGCCTGTTCAATGCCCGCAATCAGTCCATGCACATAATCCGATTGCCTAAAATATGCCAACATGGATTCTTTTGTGGATTCCCAAAAATCCGCAGGAACTTTATCATTGATCCCCGAGTCGCCGATGATCGCAAACTGATGGTCATCGGTCGCCAAATAGATCAATACCCCATTACGCAATAAGGTCTGGTGCATCTTCAGCTTCTCGAAATACGCTGTTGCCTGCTCATATGCCTCCATGCCATGTAGCTTTCTTTCCACCACCAAACGGATCTCTCCTGATGTACGGTTCTCGGCCAAACTAATGGCCTGAACTACTTTTTCCTGTTCCTCTTGATTAAATATTTCCATGAGCTAAAAAAAGGAAAGATGAATGCGGATGGATTGCTCCACGCATTCATCTTTCTATATTAACAACAATAAAATTCATTAAAATTGAACTGTTGGAGCTTTATCTGATCCTTCAGTTGCTTTAAACGTACCTTTAGCTTTGAATCCAAAAATACCAGCCATCAAATTGTTAGGAAATGAACGAACCGTAGTATTGTACTCCTGAACAGCTTCGTTGTACGCTCTGCGTTCTACGGAAATACGATTCTCTGTTCCTTCCAACTGCGCTTGCAATTCTTGGAAGTTCGCATTCGCCTTCAAGTCTGGGTAAGCTTCCACACTAACCAATAAACGACCCAAAGACTGCGATAATGCATCCTGGGATTGTTGGTAATTTGCGATGGCTTCTTCTGACAAGTTGGATGGGTCAACAGTTACTGAAGTTGCTTTTGCGCGAGCTTCTGTAACAGCTGTCAAAGTGCTCTCTTCGTGGTTGGCAGCTCCTTTTACGGTATTAACCAAATTCGGGATAAGGTCTGCTCTACGTTGGTAAGCATTTTCAACCTGTGCCCATTTTCCTTTAACATTCTCATCCTGGGAAACCATGGTGTTGTAACCACAAGAACTGAAAGAAAGTGCTGTGAATAAACCTACTAAGGCGATTAATAATCTTTTCATGTGTAATGTTTTAACTTGTATTCTTTAAAATTAAGAAATTGTTTTTATAAAAATAACATATCAAACGATATACCAATCCTTGTAAAACGTGAAATTATGGCAGGAAATGGTAACTTTGTAGCGTTTTTGGGATAAAACCCCAACAGAATTATGCAGAAAGAAATTGAAATTGCCTTAGTTCCTGAGGCCATAGACGATGAAAAACGTATTTTAAACGAAGGATCCAAAAAACTTCGTATCCCTGTACAACGTATCCAAGGATTCCATATCCGGAAACGATCTATTGATGCCCGCGGCAAACAAGTGCTTTTCCGCTTGAGGATCGTTTATTTCATTGATGAACCTGTTTCCCTACCGGATTTCCACAGTAAATTAAAGGATGTTAGCCAAGCTAAACCCGTGATCATCATCGGGGCAGGACCGGCCGGACTTTTTGCGGCCTATCGCTGCCTGGAAAGGGGATTAAAACCCATTGTGATCGAAAGAGGGAAAAAGGTACAGGACCGCCGTCGGGATCTGGCGAAGATCAATCGCGAAGGGATCGTCAATCCGGAATCCAATTATTGTTATGGGGAAGGCGGTGCCGGAACTTATTCGGATGGAAAACTATACACTCGATCGAACAAACGCGGCGATGTGCAACAGGTACTGGGTATTTTTGTGGAGCATGGCGCCACCCCAGATATCATGGTGGATGCTCGTCCGCATATCGGAACCAATAAATTGCCCCATATCATTGAAAGCATCCGCGAACGGATCATCGAATTTGGTGGCGAGGTGCTGTTCGACTGCAAGGTGGTCGATATACTGGAACAATTCGGACAGGTGGAAGGGGTTATGACGGATGCAGGCGAGCGTATCCTGGCCAAACATGTGGTCGTCGCTACGGGACATTCGGCTCGGGATATCTACGAACTCTTTCGGAAAAAAGGCTGGTTATTGGAAGCCAAACCTTTTGCTTTAGGGGTTCGGATCGAGCATCCGCAGGAAATCATCGATCAGGCTCAATACCATTGTTCCATCCGACCGGAGAACCTACCACCTGCTTATTACAGCTTGGTGGAACAGGTAGAAGGCCGCGGGGTATTTTCCTTCTGCATGTGTCCGGGAGGGATTATTGCTCCCTGTGCAACAGATCATGAAGAGATTGTGGTCAATGGCTGGTCTCCTTCCAAACGGAATAACCCACATGCCAATTGCGGAACCGTGATCCAGATCAATCTGGAGGATGTGAAAAATGCAGATGCTGATCCTTTTGCCTTGTTGGATTTTCAGCGGGAAATCGAGCAGAGGGCTTTTCAGCTGGGTGGTGGGAATCTGGTCGCTCCGGCACAGCGCATGGTGGATTTTGTACAGCAGAAGGTTTCCTTGGATCTTCCTATAAATTCTTATAAGCCTGGAACGCGGTCTGTGGATCTGAGGGAGGTACTTCCCGGATTTGTGCATCAGGCATTACGTGGGGCTTTGCCCATTTTCGGAAAGAAAATGAAGGGATATTATACGAATGAGGCTATTTTGGTGGGTGTGGAGTCCAGGACATCATCACCGGTGAGAATCCCGAGGGATAAGGATAGTTTCCAACATCCGCAAGTCGCTGGTTTATATCCATGTGCGGAAGGTGCGGGGTATGCGGGCGGGATTGTATCGGCAGCCATTGATGGGATGAATTGTATAGATGCGATTCAGGATTAAGGAGGATTTGGGTTGAATTTGAAATAAAACGGGGTAGATTTTAAAATAATATATGGTTGGGGGTTGACAAGAATAAGGTTTTATTGTACTTTTGTGTCACCAAACGCGAAATGTTTAACGTTTAATGCGAAAGTAGCTCAGTTGGTAGAGCACAACCTTGCCAAGGTTGGGGTCGCGAGTTCGAATCTCGTCTTTCGCTCAGAGTTTAAAACTTGAAGCTTTCTGACTTTTCAGAAAGCTTTTTTTTGTGCTTCCTCCGTCATTGCGAGGAGGCACGACGAAGCAATCTTTCGATATAAGTCTCCCTTTTGTCAACTTGAGTAAAGATTGCTTCGTTCCTCGCAATGACGCACCCCCTCCCCCTTTGCTCCTCCTATGCTCCTCCCCATCCTCTCCATCCTCACCCCCTCCGCACCTCCAAATCACCCCCTCGCTCCGACCTGAAACCATACTGAAAGTAATGTGAAAGTATGCTTTTCCTATACCAACCATACTAAAAACCTACTTTAACCCTACTTAAACCCTATTTTAATACCATTTTCAACCCATTTACATAGAAAAACATACAGCTAAAACCTAAAAGCTAATAAATTACTCCTCAGGTTTTTTCAAACCCAAGGACATCAAGGAAGGAGTAAAAAAGGAACAAATCCCCAAACCGATCACCAGCAACCCAGCAATCACAAAAGCATTGGCTACGCCAATATAATCCGCAATATTACCCGCAAAAATCAACCCGATCAAGCTCGGAATAATCGCAAAGCTAAAATACAAGGAAAACACCCGGCCCAACATCTCCGGCGCTACTTCCTCCTGTATCGTCGTCATAAAAGCCGCCGAAAAAATAGACATCGCCATCCCCCCGATCCCTGTTAGTACCACGAAAACAATAAAAAGATTCGGATTTAAAATCCCTGAAAACACAAAAGTCAATCCCAACAAAATATGCATACAATTGATCAGCAGCACTTTCCTCAAATTAATCTTGAAAATACTCAAAATAGATCCCCCGATCAGCATCCCTACTCCCCAGATCACCTCGATCACGCTCATCTCAAATTCCTTCCCTCCAAAGTGATCGATGGTCAACAAAGGAAACATAATAGCCACCGGCATAATCCCTACGGTCGCCATTACCGAATACAGAAACATCCAAGCCAAACCCTTATTCCGATAAATCGCTGCCATGCCCATCTTGAGATCCTTCCATACCTGCCCAATAGAGCCCGAAACCTCTACCTTCAAATGCGGGATACTGATGAACAACAAGCTGCAAATGGCAAACACGGCACCGATCACATCCAGGTACAATACCCTATTGATCGGAAAATTGGCGATCGCCAGGGTTCCCAATGCCGGACCAGCGATGGAACTCACCGATTGCAACATCTGGTTGATACCAGAAACCCGCAGCAATTGGTTTTCCGGAACGATCAAGGGGGCAATGGCCTGCATGGCTGGAGAGTGGAAAGCTGATCCAATAGACCGGCAGACCATCAACAGGTACAACAGGTTCAGTTGCACATGTCCATCCTTAATAACGAGGGTCATCATGATGGTACATATGGCAATAAAGGCATCCGCAAAGATCATGATCTTCTTCCGGTCCCAACGATCGATATATACACCTGCAAAAGGTCCGATCAAGGCCTGCGGAAGCAGGGCCGCGATCGCAGAATAGCCTAATATCTCGGCCGATTTGTATTCCAGGCTCAACCAGATAATGATCGCAAAATTCACCGCCGAACTGCTCAGTAAAGAGACGAATTGCCCGAACCAGATAAATAGATAGGTCTTAAACCATTTTTCCTTTTGCATAAGGTAAATATCAAAAAAAAAGCGTCTAAGCCAAAGACCTAGACGCTTTATTACTAAAACTACACTACTAATTTCTCTCTAAACCCTTTGCTACGCGATCTTCAACAAATGCCCTAACCACTTCGTTAGAGAACCTGGATGTCACATCAAATGCAAAGGCGTGTACCAATAGGATACGAGCGCTCTCTTCACCGATACCTCTTGCACGCAGGTAGAACAATGCTTCATCATCAAACTGCCCCATGGTACATCCATGTGAACATTTTACATCATCTGCAAAAATCTCCAATTGAGGTTTGGTGAAAACAGTCGATTTATCCCCGATCAACATATTGTTGTTCTGTTGGAAAGCATTCGTCTTCTGTGCATCTTCGCGCACAAAGATCTTTCCATTGAAAACCGCTGTCGACTCGTCCTGTGGAATATTCTTATACCATTCATAAGATTCACCATGAGGTTTCATGTGATCCACGATGGTATGGTTGTCTACAAACTGTTTATCCGCCAACAGGTTGATCCCGTATAAATGGGATTCTACCTCCTGCGCATCCATACGAACATTCAGATCGTTACGTACGAAGGCAACACCTGGGAAATTACAGTTGTAGTTATTGTATAGACTATGTTTTGTCTGGTAGATCTCTACGTGGTTGATGTAGCTGCTGGTATCGGATGATAACTGCAGGTAATAATGCTGTAGTTTAGCATTCTCTTCCACAACGATCTCTGTTACTTTATTGTTCAGGTTTTTGGCTGCATCATCCAAGGCAATAAAGCTTTCGATGATCTCCACCTCTGCATTCGGTTCAACAACATAAAGGTTTCTGGTCTGCGCAAAGAAATCCTGCGCACCAGTAGCTACATGAACAATATGGATAGGTTTGGAAACAACCTTGTTTTTTGCTACCGAAAGGTAAACCCCGGAAGTATGTAAGGCCGTGTTCAAAGCCACCATCGCCGAGCCGGTCTTATCGGCATGCTTGGCAAAGTGCTTTTGGAAGTTTTCTTCATCCTGGGCGTCTTCGATCGATTTTACAGTCAATCCGATCTCATCTTCCAAGGAGGAGAATGCCAACACATATTGTCCATTGATCAATACGATCTGATGGGCATCCAAATTCGGGATATCGGCTTTGCTCAAGTCGATATCTGCCACATCCACATCTTCGTTCAATAAGTAAGTCTTATTGACCAAGGGTTGGATGTTGGTATATTTCCAATCTTCATTCTTCACGGTTGGGAAGCCCAATTCCTGGAAACGTGCGAATGCCTCCTGCCTCAAGGATTTTACCTCGGCAGTATCATTACTCGTTTCCAACTCTTGGAATGTTGCTGTCAACTGTTGGAATAAAGAGTTTGCTACTAATGTACTCATGTTATTTGTTGTCAATCCGCTCATTACCTTTCTAATTATAAATTAGGCATCCTGCGCATCTAATTCTTTTAACCAATCGTATCCTTTTTCTTCTAGCTCTAAAGCCAATTCTTTGGTTCCTGTCTTTACGATTCTACCATTGTGCAGTACATGGACAAAATCAGGAACGATATAATCCAACAAGCGTTGGTAGTGGGTGATCACGATAAATGCATTGTCTTTGGAACGCAATTGGTTTACACCATTTGCAACAATACGTAATGCATCGATATCCAATCCGGAATCCGTTTCATCCAAAATGGATAATTTAGGGTTCAACATCGCCAATTGGAAGATCTCGTTACGTTTCTTTTCACCACCTGAGAACCCTTCGTTCAACGAACGGTTTGCCAAGTTTGCGGAAAATTCCACCAACTTCTGCTTCTCTTTTACCGTTTGCAAGAACTCTTTGGCTTCCACTGGAGGAAGGCCTTTATATTCACGAATATCATTAACAGCTGTTCTTAGGAAGTTGATGTTTGATACTCCAGGGATTTCAACCGGATATTGGAAAGCTAAGAAAAGACCTTCGCGAGCGCGATCTTCCGGAGCCAGATCCAATAGATCCTTACCATCCAAGGTTGCTTCACCTTCGGTTACTTCATAGGCATCACGTCCTGCCAATACATTTCCCAATGTACTTTTTCCGGCGCCGTTAGGGCCCATGATCGCATGAACTTCTCCTGCCTTAACTTCTAAATTTAATCCTTTTAAAATTTGTTTGTCTTCAATAGACGCATGCAAATTCTTAATGCTTAACATAATCTCTTTTAAAATCTATCCAACTGATCCTTCTAATGAAATGGCAAGAAGCTTCTGTGCTTCCACTGCGAATTCCATAGGCAATTGATTTAATACTTCTTTTGCATATCCATTCACGATCAAGCCTACGGCTTTCTCCGAATCGATTCCACGTTGGTTCAAGTAGAACACCTGGTCTTCACCAATTTTTGAGGTGGTAGCCTCATGTTCCAATTTCGCCGTTTTGTTTTTACTTTCTATGTAGGGGAAGGTATGTGCACCACAACGATCACCGATCAATAAACTATCACATTGGGTGAAGTTCCTTGAATTATCTGCGTTAGGACCAATTTTTACCAAACCTCTGTAGCTGTTATGGCTGGTTCCGGCAGAGATACCTTTAGAAATGATCTTTGATCGGGTATTCTTGCCCAAATGTACCATCTTGGTTCCTGTATCAGCTACCTGCTTATTGCGGGTCATGGCAACCGAATAAAATTCGCCCACTGAATGGTCACCTTTCAGGATAACTCCTGGGTATTTCCAGGTAATCGCTGATCCGGTTTCCACCTGCGTCCATGAAATCTTGGAATGGTCGCCTTTACAGATACCGCGTTTGGTCACGAAGTTGAAGATACCACCTTTACCGTCCTTATCGCCTGGATACCAGTTCTGAACCGTAGAGTATTTGATCTCAGCATTCTTTTGAGCCACCAATTCGACCACCGCAGCATGCAATTGATTTTCGTCACGCATCGGTGCGGTACATCCCTCTAAATAGGAAACATACGAATCCTCATCCGCAATGATCAATGTACGCTCAAATTGACCGGTATTCTGTGCGTTGATACGGAAATAGGTAGACAATTCCATCGGACAGTGAACGCCTTTTGGAATATACACAAAGGAACCATCGGAAAATACCGCTGAGTTCAATGCCGCATAAATATTATCCGTTTGGGGAACTACTGTTCCTAAATATTCTTTTACTAATTCTGGATGTTCCTGAACCGCCTCACCAAAAGAACAGAAAATAACCCCTTTTTCTTTCAGTTTTTCACGGAAGGTCGTTTTTACCGACACCGAGTCGAATACGGCATCCACCGCAACCACTCCGGCCAATATCTTTTGTTCATCCAATGGGATACCAAGCTTCTCGAAAGTTGCCAATAACTCCGGATCAACCTCATCCATGCTTTCCAATTGCTTTTTTGCCTTTGGTGCTGCATAGTAAGAAATGTCTTGAAAATCTACATCGGGGTTCTCGAAGTTCTGCCAAGTAGGCAGGCTCATGTTCTGAAAATGGCGGAAGGCTTTTAAACGCCATTCCAATAACCACTCCGGTTCATTCTTCTTACTGGAAATCAAACGGACCGTATCTTCATTGAGCCCTTTTGGCGCAATATCCATCTCGATATCCGTTGTAAAACCGTATTTATATTCTTCGAGCTCTAACTCTTTTAATAAATCGTCGTCTTTGCTGCTCATTTCGCTTTCACTTTAATACAGGCAGATGCCTAATGCTTTTGATTTGCAAAGTTACGACATAAAATGCATAAAAAGGGCATGATTGTGTTCCCGCTACACAGTTTTCCACAAAAAAAATGACAAATATCATTTCTCCGCTGTTTTAAGCTATTTAGAATGATTATATTATGACAATAAACTGATTAGCATAGATATTTCCTATAATAATAGATATTATCTATAACCCCAGGTTATTTTACACGGCTGCAAATTAACCTGTTCATGAATTTGAGAAAAACCAAATAAAATTTTGTACATTTATGGTTCTTTATTTTATTTGTAACCCTATGTCATTTCAGCCAGATAAAACGGACTTAAAGATTCTTAAACTGCTTCAGGAAAACGGAAGGATAACCAATTTGCAGTTGGCCACGAATATTGGCCTCTCTCCTGCCCCCACCTTGGAGCGGGTTAGAAAATTGGAAAATTCAGGATTCATCAAGAGTTACCATGCTTTTGTAGATGAGGAGAAATTAGGATTAGGCATCAAATCCTTCATCCAGGTTTCTTTGGATTTCCATACGCACAATGCCATCCCTGAATTTGTGGAGGCTGTTCGCGCGATTCCGGAAGTGACCGAATGTCATCACGTGACCGGAAACTGCGATTTCATGCTGAAAGTCTATGTAAAGGACATCAAGGCTTACGAAGGGGTTATCATGGAGAAGATTTCCAAAATACCATTTGTGAAGACTTTCCAGACCATGATGATCATGTCGACAAGTAAAAAAGAACCAATTGTTCCTTTGGAGTATTAATTTATCTATGTCTCAGAAAGATTCAGCGATCATATTAACTTGGCCCGATGCTACGATCCGTGGAGATGAAAAATGGATGATGTTTTTCAAGAAGATCGGTATTGTGAAAAACCTGAACTTTAAGGTTGGTCACACGGGAGTGGTATTGGTTAAGCATGAGACCGGTGAACTTTTCTTCTATGATTTCGGCCGATACATCGCCCCTCGCGGTTATGGTCGTGCCAGATCCAAAGATTCCGATCCCTTACTGAAGATTGCTGTTCGAGCAACCTTTAAGGATGGAAAGATCAACAACTTGGAAGAGATAGTCGCGCATTTTGAAACCATAAAACATGCGATGTATGGCGAAGGCCGGCTCTTCTTCAGCATTGCGGAAGATATTGATTTCGATATCGCCAAGGCTTATGGGGATGAATGTGTACGGCAAGGAACCTATCCTTATGGTGCTGTAGCGAAAAACAATAATAACTGCTCACGTTTCATCACCCGCATGCTGATGAAATCCAATCCTAAGTACCATTACTGGCACGGGATCAATCTTCCGGAAACCATCAAAGCAAGCCCTATAAGCAATGTTGTTAATGTAAACAAGGATCGAATGGTCTATAGCTATTCGCCAGAAGATGGTTTGAAGCACTTCCGGATGAACCGTTGGCAATCTTTCTTCTTTTTGGTAAAACAATTGGGGGATAATGTCTTCCAAAAGAAAGCCTCTCTATTGCCGAATGATCGGATCATCGGGGCGGTTAAATTCGGGTCGAAACCCATATCGGTTCCAAAATCTGCGAAATATCTCGGTGGTGTAGGCGATGGCGCTTGGTATTTCCTGAATGAACGCCACGATAACCATATCGAAATCAGCCGGTACAACAGTCAGGGCATGCTGGAATATGTTGTTTTGGGAGAAACCCCGGAAATCATTGATTTCAGCGAGGAATGGGATATTGCCTATGATAGCCACCTCCTATTCACCCATGTGGTTCAACAGGGTAAAAAGATCAGAATCGAGCATATTGAAGTGCTTCCAGTAGACTCTTATAAATTTAAGAACCTACAGGAAAAATACGCCTAAACCTGCCAATCAATTGGCTGCTCCCCCTTACTTATCAGAAAATCATTGGCCTTGGAAAAGTGTCTGCAGCCATAAAACCCGCGATAGACCGAGAGTGGTGATGGATGTACAGATGTGAGGATCAAATGTTTGCTGCTATCGATCAGACTGGATTTTTTGATGGCATAACTCCCCCATAAGAGAAAGACCACGTGTTCACAGTTGTAGGAAATCGCTTTAATGATTTCATCGGTGAACATCTCCCAACCTTTTTTCTGATGCGAACCAGCCTCATGTGCCCTTACGGTCAAGGTGGCATTCAACAACAAGACTCCTTGCTCCGCCCATTTCGTTAGATTTCCATGGTTTGGAATCTGGAAACCCTGAATATCCGTGCTCAGTTCGCTGTAGATATTTCTTAGGGAAGGAGGAATCGCCATGCCTTCCGGAACGGAGAAAGAAAGTCCATGTGCTTGCCCATCGTTATGGTAAGGGTCCTGACCGAGGATAACCACCTTTAGTTTGTCCAGAGGAGTCAATTGAAACGCGTGGAACACCAGATCGGTCGGTGGAAATACCTGGAATGTCCCTCTTTCTGCCTGTACAAAGGCGGAAAGTGCCTGCATTTTTTCGGATTGAAATAAGGGCTTGATAATGCTGTCCCAGCTGGGATCAAATCGATCTGACATAAATATGGATATAATTTTACATTATTTTACCGCAAACAAGTTGTATAACACGGTAATTAAACGGATATTTGCAAACTTACAGCATTAAGAATAATTATGTCAAATTTAGTTCGAATTATAATATGTAGTTTGTTGATTGTTGGGACGGTAGCCTTGTTCTGGTTTGGACACTGGGGATGGGGTATATTGGCAATCCTGATTACAATTTTAGCATGGGTAACGGTGTTTTTCAATGAGAAAATGTTGCTTGCGCAGTGGTTTCTTCGTAAGGAACGTATGGATAAAGCAGAGGTTTGGTTAAAGAAGATCAACAACTATGAAACGGAATTGATTTCGGCTCAACATGGTTATTATCATATGCTATTGGGATTGATCGAATCGCAACGTGCGCCGTTACAGTCGGAAAAGTTTTTTAAGAAGGCATTGGCTTTGGGATTGCATATGGATCATAGTGTTGCCTTGACCAAATTAAGTTTGGCGGGGATTGCGATGGCGAAAAGAAATAAACGCGAAGCAGAGAAGCTTTTGGCTGAAGCCAAAAAAGCGGATAAGAATAAGTTGTTGGAAGAGCAGATTAAGTTGATGAAGTCGCAGATGGGGATGATGGATAAACAGCAGTTTAGGTATTCGAGGTAGGTACTTCATTGCGAGGAACGAAGCAATCTTTGGACTAATCGAAAGATTGCTTCGTTCCTCGCAATGACGTAGAGCCCTCGTAATGACGGGGATCAAAACCGAATTCTCGCTTCGATAAACTTTCCTTCTTCCTCCAAAGACTCAAAAACCAATTTCATTTCCTTTGCTTTTTTCATCGCTGCACTCAATGGAGAGAACTTAACCGTTATACCCACAGGAACATCCTGCTTCAATAAATAATTCAAATAATTCTGTCTTTGGGAAAGCAGCACCAATACCCTACCCATCTTCACACTATGCAACATATGCGACTTTCCTTCCCCATCAACCAACGTACTTGCAAACACATTCAACCTAAAATCCCTCGGATCCTTTTCATAGGAAATCACAAATAGATCTACCTGCAAGGTATCCCCATTAACCACTTTAGACTTCAGATCAAACTGTATATCATCCACGATATTCACCGTCGTATCCTCTTGCCCAAAAACCAACCTAGGAACAAAAAACAGAAAACCCAACAGGGCAAGTACCATTAATTTTTTCATCATGAAATCTTAACGTAATCGGTCAGCTGATTTGATGAGTTTCTCATCATTCCTGATCCCACGGATCGCAAAACTCAAAAACAGGATCGAGATCGGTAAAATAAAATAACCCACCCCAATATTGCTTACCTTAATATCTTCATTGTTCATATCCCAGATCGAACTTGCAGAAAACCACATTCCAACCGCCAATAAACAGACTAAGATAACCTGCAAAAGGATCAGCTTCAACTGAAGCTTTCTGTCTTTGAAAAAGAAGATAATAAGGATGGGAATCAAGGCAAGTACCACTGTAGCAATCGTTAATAAAAGAAAACTGGACTCCTTGGTCTCCACATTGTTCAAGGAAGAGAAAACTCCTGTAACATAGATGCTTTTTCCAAGCCCAACAGGGTTACTGTACATTAAATAAGGAAATAAGAATAATCCGAAAAGACTGATCCCTGATAGTAACAACCAGATCGATTGTATGCGCTGTATCATAGTATTTTATTGTTTATCCACAAATATAATACAAACAACTTAATTTGCCTTTGGTTTCCCAGAATGTTTAAACGGCAGTTCAATGTTAATGGTTGTTCCTTTTCCCGGTTGGGATTGAACATCCATGGTGCCATGTAGGTAATTGATCCGAGTTTTTACATTCTTCAAGCCGGAACCTTCATTTTCCTCTTTTTCCATCAGATCCACATCAAATCCGGCACCATCATCTTCTACTGTGATCAGGATAGCATGTTCTTCCAAACTGCATTGCACAAGGATGTGTTGAGGATGGCCATGCTTCAACGAATTGTTCAGTAATTCTTGGACTATCCGATAGATATGGGTCTGTTTGTCGTGAGAGAGGCTGTTCAATTCGCCGTAAAGCTGCAGTTCTATCTGGGTATTGCTGTTCTGCAGGCTTTTGCAGAGGTCTTCTAATGAAACCTGCAATCCAAAACGCCGTAGGGCTTCCGGCATGAGGTTCAAAGATATCCTACGCATCTCAGTAATGGCAAAATCCATCTCGTTCAACATCTCATCCACCTTTTCTTCCTGCTTGGATTTGTCCACATCCAGCATTTTATATTTTATGGAGGCTAAAACCGAACCCAAACCGTCGTGGAGATCGCGGGACAAGCGATTTCGTTCCTTTTCTTCCCCCTGCAACATCGCATCCAAAGCCAATAAACGCCTGTTCTTCTGTTGGCTCTTGGAAAGGAAATACAGAATGATCAATATGATCATCAGGATGAGGGCGGCAATGATCCAGGTGTTGCGTATAATCAGATCCGACTTTTCCTTATCCGCTTTCAGCCCATTGATTTCCTTTTCTTTTTCCAGTGTTTTGTATTTTACTTCATAATCCAGGATGGACTCTCGGATTCTACGTTCGAACAAGGTATCCCGCAGTTCAATGTATTTTTTGGACCATTCAAAAGCATTTTTATGTTCGCCCAGCTTTTCATAAATCATGTAATATCGGACAGCCATATTCACACTGTCCTGAAAAAACTGAAAGTCTCTGCCGTTATAGGCCTTTTCACTTAACTGCAGGGAATTTAAGGCGGCTTTATAGTCGCCTTGGTCATATTGGATCAGACTCAATTGAAAATATAGAGAAGAAATCTCCCTGATATCAGTCAATTTCTCCGATTTAAAGGCCGAAATGGCGTTGTTCATAGCCGCTACGGCCGAATCATATTGTTTGGAAAACCTATAATATACAGCTTGGTTATAGTAATAATTGCTGATGGGGATTTCTCCAGCATTTGCTTTAACAAACTTTTCATACTTCGCGAGCGTACTTTTCGCTTCTTTTAACAGTCCCAATGAACATTGGGAAAGAATCAGCATTTTATAGGACTCTTCCAAAATCCAAACATCATAATTGCCCTTCTCCATATGCTGAATGGCCAACAAGAGGTATTTGTTGGCATTGCTGTATTGGATATTGTTCCAAAAATTTAAACCGATCTTGTAATGGACATTTCCGATAAGGACATCATCTTTGGCCTTCAGACTAGCGGGAAGTGCTTCTTTCATCAGCATGTCCATCATTTCAAGTTGTTTATCCTGCCATTGATAAATCGTGGCCATATTGCTCAAGCTTTTTGCCCGGTAATAATACGCCAAGGGATCTTGAAATTGTTGAAGGGCCTTTTCTGCCTCCCGAAATATTCGAATACCTTTTTCAAGGTCATAATCCATATAGAAAGCGCCTTCGTAGACTTTACCGATCGCCAACCACAGATCCGAATTTTTACTGAGTTGCAGCCCTTGTTCTAGATAGGCCTTTGATTGGCTGGAATCTGAATAGGAGTAAAAGAAAGAAAGTTCATAAACTGTCTTGGCCTTCTTCAGGGGATCCTTTTGTAGGCTATAATCCTTTTTTAGACTGTCAATTTCCTTTTGGTATGGAATCAGATCTCCCTGGATGGCGAGCACATCCAAACCCATTAATAGGCACATGATTAGAAAAAGACCGATTTTTTTCAAAGGCATCGTATAAAAAAATGAGGCTGTCTCCTATGTTTGTGTCAAGCAAATGTAGGAGACATTTTTTGTTTTATAGATTTGCTGTATTTAGTGAAAAGAGGGAGAGCCTAGGGCTGTCTTAGTAGCTTTTTTAGCATACTGATTTTTAGAGATGGCCTTCCTCTTTTTCGCTTCCTAAGACAGAACAGAATGTAAGGCGGAATTACAGTCCAGCTTGAATATCCATAAGGAGACAAGTCCAAGGGAAGTTTCACTATTGATTTTTCAGTTTCACATCAAAAAATTAACATGAAAACACTCAAGCAGGTCGTTGGCATT
>NZ_PEAZ01000083.1:0-17284 GCF_002734245.1 Sphingobacterium sp. 1.A.4 | reverse complement strand
CTTAAGACGCTTTCCCCTGAAATAATTGATCGTACGGTAATCCGGTGTACTGTTGCCCGAAAGCCACATGAAATGGATGTTCTCGTGCAGGGCGCGCTCGATCTTGCGGCAAGAATAGATATTGCTCAGATACGCGTAGAACAGTACCTTAATGAGCATCCTGGGATGGAAACTGGTCGTTCCCCCTCCTTTATACTGACGGATGATATGTTCCAGATCCAACTGGTCAACAACCTGGCTCACCAACCGAACAGGATGGTTCAAGGGGATACGGTCTAAAATATTCTCAGGAAAAAGAATAGGACTATTGGATGGAAGCGCTTTGAATTGTATGTTTGCCATATTGTTTTTTGGTTGCACCTTAAGATACAAAATCTTGAGGACAAAAAACAGAAAAACCCCGCCATTTTTTAATGACGGGGTTCTCTTTTAAGAGACCTTTTTAGACAGCCTCTTTTTCCTTAATAATCTAAAAATTAGTGCGTGTCGATTAATGAACTTCGATCGTCGTACCTTCCGATTTTTCTTCCGTTGGAGGAGTTACCGGTACTTCTGGGTTTTCTTCTGTTTCTGCTGCTTTATCGGTACGTTCAACAGTAATCTTACATTCTGTTAATAAGGCCGCAATAGCGCCTACAGCTGCGAAGATAGGTGCTAAAACCACACCTATGACACCCAAGGTAACTGGGAAATTCATGATCTCTTTACCGTTTTTATCGGTAATCGTGATTTTTGTAACATTGCCTTCTGCAATTAATTCTTTGATTCTTTTTAATAAGTTCTCGCCTGTTACGGTGAATGTTTCTTTAATTGACATAACTTTATCGTTTTTATTGTTTAATCTATTTGCTTTCGCTTTTAATTTATATCCAAAAGTACTTGAAGTTAAACAAAACCAAGCAGATAAATAGGTCAATCCACGTCATTTTTCGGTAATTGACTATAATTTATCGGTGAATATACTTTTCGTAACTTAGGTTACCGAACGGGGAGGAGGAAGTAGCTACCTTTGCGTAAAATATTTTAAAACTATGGAATTACTAATGGGGCCTTGGCCTTGGTATGTCGGAGGAGCGATCGTGGCTTTGGTCATGGTAGCCCTCGTTTTTTTAGGGAAGAGCTTCGGATTCTCTTCCAATTTTCGAAATATCTGTTCCATGATTGGCGCAGGAAAAAGTTGTAGCTTTTTTGATTTCAATTGGAAATCACAACAATGGAACCTGCTGTTCTTAGTCGGTGCGGTGCTTGGCGGGTTTCTATCCGCACATTATCTATCCAATGATCAGATTCCAGCCATTTCAGATACTACCGTTACGCAATTGAGGGGTATGGGCTTTGAAAGCGCAGGTACGGCCTATGCGCCAACTGAAATCTTTGGGGATTTATCGGTTAAGAACATCATTTTATTAGCAATAGGTGGTTTGTTGATCGGTTTTGGAACCCGCTATGCCGGTGGTTGTACTTCGGGACATGCCATTTCCGGATTAAGCGACCTGCAATGGCCTTCTTTGGTTGCCGTGATGGGTTTCTTCATTGGCGGTTTGATCATGGTTCATGTTTTATTCCCTTTTATTTTTTAAGCGATGAGAAAATTGATATATATATTATTAGGTGTGGTATTTGGTATGGCGATGTATAAAGCCGAAGCTGCATCTTGGTTTAGAATCTATGAAATGTTCAATTTCCAATCCTTCCACATGTATGGTTTTATAGGTACTGCGCTGATAATTGGTGTAATTGCCTTTCAGATCATCAAAAGGAATCAAAAGAAAGATGTGGATGGAAATGCCATCGTGATTCCTCCGAAAGCTAAATCCATCCCCAGATACCTGATCGGTGGTATCTTATTCGGATTGGGGTGGGCATTGGTTGGTGCATGTCCGGGACCCATATTTGTTTTGATCGGTGCAGGTGTATATCCGATGATCATTGTCGCTGTCTTTGCTGTATTGGGAACCTATATTTATGGAATGGTGAAAGATAAATTACCTCATTAATATTTTGTCTGTAACATAAGTAACTAAGAATCTTCCCAATTCAAATTAAATTTGTATAATTAAAAATAATTAAGGAGAGTTTATGTTTTTTCAACAAGTATATGACAAGACCCTTGCACAAGCAAGTTATTTTATTGGATGCCAAGCAAAGAATGAAGCCATTGTAATTGATGCCCAACGGGATGTGGATGTTTATCTGGAGATTGCCAAACAGAACAACATGAAAATCACCCATATAGCTGAAACCCATATACATGCTGATTTTTTGGCCGGATCTCGCGAATTGGCTGCAGCAACCGGCGCTCAATTATACCTTTCTGATGAAGGTGGAGAAAATTGGCAATATGAATTTCCGCATGTAGGATTGAAAGAGGGTGATAAAATCACGGTAGGAAATCTTTCCTTGACAGTGATGCATACACCCGGCCACACGCCAGAAAGCATCAGCTTTATATTACGTGATCATCCGGCTTCTGATGAGCCTGTCATGATTTTCACAGGTGACTTTGTGTTTGTCGGTGACATCGGTAGACCTGACTTGTTGGAAGAGGCTGCAGGCTTGGTTGGAACCAAAGAAATCGGGGCGGAGCAGATGTTCAACTCCTTAAAACGCTTTGCAGAATTACCGGATTATGTTCAGGTATGGCCAGGCCACGGGGCAGGATCTGCCTGTGGAAAAGCCTTGGGTTCCGTACCGAGTAGCACGGTGGGTTATGAAAAACTACGTAATTGGGCTTTTCAATATGGAGATGACTATGAAGGCTTCAAGAATTACCTGTTGAGTGATCAGCCAGAAGCACCTTATTACTTCGCCATGATGAAAAAATTAAATAAGGTGAATAGGCCACTCTTGGTGGAAGTACCGGAACATCCTACCGTATCCCTAGAGGAAGCGCAGCAGCATCAACCGGTTACCCTGATTGATACCCGACATAAAAATGAATTTGCTAAAGGACATATCAAAGGGGCAATAAACATCCAAAACAATAAAGCATTAGCAAATTGGGCAGGCTGGATGATCGGCTATGATGAAAATCTGGTCATCATTGCAGATGAAGGCGCGCAGGAAGAAATTACACGGAAACTGATGCGAATTGGTTTGGATAATATCAAGGCATTTGTAACCAATCTAGCTGGCGAAGAATTAGTGCCAACTAAGCTGTTGGAGGCCGATGAAGTAGAATCCAAGAAAGATCAGGAAGATACTGTACTGCTGGATGTTCGGAGTAGATCAGAATTCAAGAATGCACATATTCCAGGAGCAGAGCATCGTTTTATCGGAAGCTTAAGAAAACAATTGCCAAACGACCTGAAGGATAAGGATATCATTATTCAATGCCAGTCAGGTGATCGAGCAACTATTGCATACTCCTATTTGGAGAAAAATGGGTTTGAAAACCTTTATAATTACGCCGGAAGTTTCCTGGATTGGAAAGCTAAAGGTAAAACAACGACCCCAGCATAGCATTTGATGAACATCATTGAAAATGCCTATAGCGGAATTTTAGAGCCCGCCTTAATCGAAGAGATTGAGGCGGTTGCTTTGATTAAAGAGTTTGATGCAGGGGATATTATTGTCGATATCGGTCAATATATCCGGTCTATGCCCTTATTGTTGTCTGGCGCTATAAAAATTGTGCGCGAGGATGAAGAAAGGGGTGAAGTACTTTTGTATTACCTGGCACAAGGGGAAACCTGTACCATGTCCATTGCCTGCTGCATGGGAAATAAAAAAAGTGAAATCCGTGCACAGGCAGAAATGCCTACCACGGTAGCCATGATCCCCAACCATTTTCTCAACGATTGGATGGTCAAATATAATTCCTGGCGAAATTTTATCCTCAACAGCTATTCTTCTCGAATGAATGAAATGTTGGGTGCCATAGATAATTTGGCATTTTCCAATATGGAAGAACGCATATTGAACTACCTCAAAGAAAAGGTGAAGCTTACGAATGATCGGATCTTGACTTTAACCCATCAGGAGATGGCTTCAGATCTGAACAGCTCTAGGGTTGTAATTTCTCGGATCCTTAAAAAACTGGAGCATGAGGATAAAATTGTTCTTTTACGAAACGAAATCAGGGTATTGATTTAATTCTTATCTTTGTCATATGCTGGAAACATTAAACAAGTCAACATTACAGATCGGAATGCTAGCCAAGGTGCTGGGCATTTTTCTGGTCTTCGTATTGACGTCTTGTCCGTTGAAGGCTTCCATCAAACAAAGTTTCGGCCAAGAGCAGAGCATCGAAAACCGAAACAATAAATCGCTTCGATTTGAAAATTTGATGGAGCAGACCACACTGGAATGTAGTTCTTCCACAGAACTCTTCAATGGATCGAAGATGCATCATGCGGAGGTTCAATTCCAACCAGCTTTAATCGCGTTAGGATTGGTATTCCTTTTCGCTTATTTCATGAACCCTCGTGAAAAAGTGGAATATGCATGGGATACAACCAAACTGAACCTCAACCCTTCCTTAATTCAACTCAATAGATTGAATATTTAGGCCTCTTTGCTTTAGGATAATTTTATCCTAATCCCCCCATTTATTATATCATTCTTTTACCATTTTATTTAAATACAACTATGTTTTTAAAGAAGAAAAACATGTTGCTGTTGTTTTTTCTATGGATTGCAAATGCTGCCTCTGCGCAGGATCTGCAAGCGATCTGGGAGAGCACCAAGCAATATTATAAAGGATTTGAGGAGAAAAAGCAAGGAATCTTATTGGCAAAGCAGGATAGTCTAGCCCGCTTGCTACTTTATAAACCTCAGGTCCAAATACAATTCCAACAAGGCCTCAGTACTGCTGAAGGTGGTACGGGTGCTTTTATACCTTTGGCGGGTATTGTCAATGTAAATGCCAGTGATGCTATTCAAGGTGATAAGCATCTTTTCAATCATTATTTATCCGGTATCATGACCTGGGATTTTCTTCGTTTTGGGAAACGGGATCTAGATAAACAGATTGGTCATGCCCAAGTTCGTCAATCCGTATTGAAGGAATCACTATTTGAACTTCAGCTCCAAGAGCAGTTGATCGCTCGATTTATGAACCTCCAGTATTTAGAGGTTATGGTGACATGGTATACACAACAGCTAAAACACTATCGCCTGATGTTGTCCATTAGCCGAAACCTGGCGGAAGCTGGGATAAAACCTGCTGCGGATTCGCTGATCGCTAAATCTGCTTTACATCAGATGGAAAGCAATCTCACCCTGCTTCAAGGAAGAAAGGAGGGCGCAAAATTCTTATTGAAAGAGTTTATTGGGCAAGAGGTGGATTGGACCAATGATCGAAATGGGAGAAAATTCATGATGGTTGTCAATCGGGTACCTCAAGATTCGCTTATCCATCCGGAAATCAACATGGAATTAGCGGCCTTGAACCGATTAGCGTTAGTTCAGCAACGGCATGAAAAGGAAAAATTACCCAGGTTCTTATTGCTCGGTGGTTTATCGAACCGTAGTTCCTCGATGAATTCGGCCGGGGAAATACGTGCGAATTATGGGCAATTGTACGATCGGTTTTCCAATAATTATTTTCTTGGTGTAGGAGTTACCTGGAACTTTCAGCAGTTTCTAAAAGGGGCTTCTGATAAAAAATATGCGCAAATAAAGTATCAGGAAAAAAGCTATGCCACAGTATTATTGAAAGCCAAACAGGAGGCCGTTTCAGCTGATTTGGAAGCGCAGGTACTTGCTGCAGAAACCAGTATGAACCTTGCGAGAAAAAGTATGCAAGATGCGGAAAAAGCACAGGAGATGTACCGCACGCGCTATGAGGGCGGGCTTATCAATCTGACGGAATTGTTGCAAGTTCAGGACATGCTATTGCAAACCTCACTCAAAGAAGTGAATGCCTATCGGGATTATTGGAAACTACTTATTTCATGGAGTTATCAACGAGCTGATTTCAGCTTATTTTTTAATCATTTCAACGGATAGGATATGAATTTAATACGATTAGGCCTACGAAAACCAGTAGCTGTGATCATGTTCGTACTTGCAGTTGTCTACTTTTCATGGCCAGTAATAAAAAAATTAAAAGTGGATATCTTTCCAGAGATTGAATCGCCGGCCATGTACATTGCCATGCCTTATGGGGGGCTATCTCCAGCTTATATGGATGGGTTTATGGCCAATGAATTTCAGAAGGTGCTACTTTTTGTGAACGGAGTCAAGGAGTTGGATTTTAAAAGTGTGCAAGGACTTACCCTTATGAAGCTGACTTTCTATCCAGGAACCGATATGTCTCAGGCATCTGCAGAGATCAGTATGCAGGTTTCAAGGGCGATGGGCTTTCTTCCTGCGGGTGCAGTACCGCCGATGGTCGTTCGCTTTGATGCCAGTTCGCTACCCGTTGGTCAATTGGTCTTTGATTCCGATCAACATTCGGTAACAGAACTGCAAACCATGGCGATCACGAAGGTCCGACCCATGTTTGTCAATATTCCCGGGATTACAGCTCCGGCACCTTTTGGCGGGAACATGCGCAGTTTGGTGGTCAATATTGACCCTCAACGGATGAAAGCGGCAGGATTAAGTCCGGAGGAAATCACCTTGGCGATCACCAAGAATTCCATTCCATCTCCTGCGGGCAATGTTCGGATCGGTGATAAAAACCTGATGGCGCCGATGAACAGTATTTCTTCGGGGATTTCGGAGTTTCTGGAAACTCCCATTAAAAAGCTAGCCGGAAGGACCATTTTTGTGGGCGATGTTGCCACGGTTATGGATGCTGCCGATCAGACAGTAGGCTATGCGGTTATCAATGGCAAACGATCGGTCTATCTCCCGATCATTAAAAAGCCGGATGCCTCTACCTTAGATGCGGTGGAAAACCTCAAGAATGCCTTGCCCATGCTGGAAAATCTACTTCCCGATGGCGTCAAGATAAATTATGCCTTCGATCAATCGATCTACATTGAAAGATCTTTGTCCAATTTGATTTTCGAAGGGGTGCTTGGCGCATTGTTAACCGGATTGATGGTGTTTTTGTTCCTTGGTGATTCTCGTGGCTCCTTGATCGTAATCCTGACGATTCCGATCGCTATCCTATCAAGTGTTGTAACGCTCCATTTTTTCGGACAAAGCATTAATATCATGACGCTTTCGGGTTTAGCACTTTCGATCGGTATCCTCGTCGATGAGGCTACCGTGACGATTGAGAATATACACCAGCACCTGGAAATGGGAAAACAGAAGTCAAGAGCGATACTGGATGCCTTGTTGGAAATATCCACCGCGAAATTATTGATTCTGCTCAGTATCCTTGCCGTGCTCACCCCGGCCTTATTGATGGAAGGGATCCCTAGGGATATGTTCATGCCTTTATCCATGGCTGTAGCATTTGCTATGATTGCTTCTTTTATCGCTTCGCAGACTTTTGTGCCCATCATGGCCAATTGGATCATGAAGTTTAAACCTCATAAAAGGAAAAAGAAATCCTTTTTGGAAAAGCTATCAATCCGGTACCAATACCATCTGCGCCGAGGTTTTAAGAACTCAGGCTGGAGGATTGCGGGTTATTTTTCTGTTGCCAGCTTATTATTGGTATTGACGATCAGTATGTTGGGAACCGAGATCATGCCTAAATCTGAAGGGGGTGATTTTCAATTAAGAATTCGGATGCCAAATGGGACCAGATTAGAACGTACCGAAGAAACCGTAAAACAATTGACCCGAAGCATTCAAGAAGCTTTGCCGGCAAACAGCCTGAAAATCAGTTCCGCTTTCATTGGGATGCACCCTTCTGCAAATCCTATCAATCCTATCTTCCTATTTACCAATAGTACGGGCGAAGCGGTGCTGCAGCTTTCCATGGATAAAAAGAAATTGGAAATGGGTACCGATGAGTTTAAAGAATTTGTGCGGAACCATTTGAAAGAGCGCTATCCAGCAGTCAATTTTAATTTTGAACCCATTGAATTGATGGAAAAAATCATTAGCCAAGGGTCGATGAGTCCAGTTGAGGTCAAGGTAAGTGCAGGTCAATTGAAAACGGCTGCTAAGCATGCGCAAAAGATTAAAGACTTGATGGCCGAGTATCCTTTTATTAGGGATCTCCAGATTGCAGAGCCCATTAACTATCCTAGTATTGATATCAAGATCGACCGGAAACGATTGGCGGATTTTGATCTGACGGTTCAGGAGGTTTCCCGAAATATTTCTGCTACGACATCTTCCACCCGGTTTACCGATAAGAATTTATGGGTAGATCCACGGTCAGGACTGGTGTTCCAGGTACAGGTTCAGGTGCCGGAAAATCTTATCCAAACTGTAGAGGATCTGAAGGCCATTCCTGTGAAAAAGGGCAGTTCCTTTCCTTTGTTGGCCGATATCGCAACGATTACGGCAAAGGAAATGCCGGCGCAGGTTAATCGTCGGGGACCGAATCGCTATGTGAGTATCATCGCTGATGTACATGAAAAAGATCTGGGTGCTGCCAATAGGATGATAAATGAAGTATTGGAAAAGGTAGGCGAACCCGAAAAGGGTGTTCGTGTTTGGAAGGAAGGATCAACAGTCTTGTTGGAGGAGACCTTAATGGGGTTATTATCGGGTTTGTCCATCGCCATCGTGTTGATTTTCTTTATGATGTCGGCCTATTACCAATCGCTTCGAATAGCTCTTATTATATTGACCGTTGTACCAGCGGTGATCGCGGGGAGCGGGCTGATGATCTGGATAGGCGGAAGTACCTTGAATCTGCAATCCTACATGGGGATTATTATGTCCATTGGGGTATCGATTTCGAATGCGGTGTTATTGGTGAATCAGGCAGAATGGAATCGAAAGAAATTGAATTTATCTGCTTCTAGCGCAGTACTATTATCAGCAAGGTCTCGTTTTCGTCCCATTCTGATGACAGCTATGGCCATGCTTGGCGGTATGTTGCCTATGGCATTGGGAATGGGCGATGGCGGCGAACAGGTGGCGCCATTGGGTCAAGCCGTGATTGGAGGTCTGTTAAGTTCCACCGTGGTCATTCTTCTGATTCTACCGATGATCTTCGGGAAGATCATGAAAAAAGCAAGCTATATGGATCCATCGCTGGATCCTGAGGATTTGAACAGTAAATTTTATGAAGGTTAAAAACATGAAAATAGTATATTTTTTTGCGGGCATTTTGCTATTGGCTGGATGTCAGGCTCCGAGCAAAGAACCCAAACAGGAGCAAGTTCACCAGGCATTGAAAGTGGAGGTTATACAACCTGAGAAACTTCATCCATCCTTTATCCTGAAATTACCAGGCGCCTTGGAACCCAATGAAAGTTTGGATGTGTATGCCAAGGTGAAGGGATTTGTAAAAAGGATTCATGTAGATGTTGGGGATAAGGTGCGTAAGGGACAGGTTTTAGCGACGCTGGAAGCGCCCGAAATGGATCTGCAATCTACCGCAGATTTAGCGAGATCGCAACAACTGGAGGCGAATCTTGCGGTAAGTAAACAACGATATGAGCGGATTCGGAAAGTTTCCCAGAATCAGCCAGGTGCGGTTTCTGCCTTGGAATTGGAACAGGCTTATGGGAATTTATTACGGGATAGTTCGGCAGTTCAGGAAAGTAGGTTTTCACATCGAAAAACTGCACAACTTAAAGAATATCTGGTAGTGAGGGCACCTTTTTCCGGCATCATTACCAGCCGAAATTATTCTATTGGTGCACTGATTGGAGATACGGGTATACCTATCTTCCGTTTGGTGGAAAACGACAGGCTTAAATTAAAGGTTACTGTTCCTGAAGTTCATGCACAAGCTATTTCGGATAGTACAAGGGCAGTCTTTTCCGTGTTGGGTTCGCCAGAAAGTAGTTTTGAAGCACGGGTGAAGCGGAATGCGAAGGTGATCGATCCAGTGACAAAGGCCTTGGCCCTGGAATTTGAAATTCCTAATCAGGACGGGAGATTGAATGGTGGGGATTACGCGGATGTGAAGCTGCATTTGAAGAGAGAGAGGCCTACTTTTTTTGTACCTCAGCAAGCTGTGATACATAGTCAATCTGGGATTTTTGTTCTAGGATTGAATGATCGGCAGGAGGTGCAGCGTATTCCGGTTAAAATTGGACAGGAGCTGGATGGGAAAGTGGAGATCTTTGCCAACCTAACAGGAGAGGAAGTATTATTGAAAAAGGCTTCCGAAGAAATAATTAATGGTCAAAAAGTTCAGATATTAAAATAATCTATAGAAATTTAAATAATGAAAAAATTAAATCTAAGTATCGTTGCGCTGGCAATGGTTTTCATGACTTGGTCATGTGGAAATGCGGAAAACAATAAGGGAAGTGTTTCAAAGGATTCCTTGGGGAATGAGGATGTGGAGCAGGTTGCGGGTGCGGAAGCAGCAGGGATGGAAGCTGGCCAGGTGGAAGGACATTCTAAGGGGCAAGTGGAAGGGCAAGTGGAGGGCCAAGCGGTTTCAGATATGCAGGCCAGCTTTAAGAATATCAATGGCGAGACCGTTTCGTTAAAGGATTTGAAAGGGAAGGTTGTCGTGATGAATTTTTGGGCGACTTGGTGTCCGCCATGTATTAAAGAGTTGCCTTCTCTTCAAAAATTAAGTAAGGAGCTTGCTGGTGAAAAGGATATTGTTTTTATGGCTATAGAGGTGGATCAGGATATTGATAAGGCAGCAAAATTCATGGCAAAGAATAAGTATACACTTCTTTTGTATACGTTGGATTCGCCACTACCGGCAGAACTGGCAAGTGAATCTATTCCGGTTACCGTGGTGTTGGCAAAGAATGGTGATATTGTAGGAAAGCATGTAGGGATGATGGATTTTGGATCTGAAAAACTGAAACAGGGTTTGATTGATCTGACGAAAGAGAATATCAGGAAGTAGGCTTCGCGTCATTGCGAGGAGGTACGACGAAGCAATCTTTAGCCATGTCATGCTGAGCGAAGTCGAAGCATCTACATGTGGTACCCGTGCAGATCCTTCGACGTTGCTCAGGATGACAAAGGTGATACACATGTTTAATAAAGAGAAAGATTGCTTCGTTCCTCGCAATGACGTAATACTTCGCAATGACGTATTACCTCGCAATGACGTAATTTCTCCCATTGACGCTGCCCTTCCCAATGACCCTTATTAATATTCTATTAATAACTTTTTTACATTCCTCTAACATAAATCCAAACACACAAGGATACGTTAATAATCCCTTAACATTGTGTTAATATTGATTTGTCAATTTTGTGGGGATGAAAAAAAGGTCTTTAATAGAGGGGACAATAATTTGCCTCTTAGGAGTTTTAAGTTTAACTAGCTGTAGTAACAACACGAACTCCATCAAAATGAAAGGATCGGATACGGAGGTTAACCTAGCTGTTAATCTTGCTGAGAACTTTACCAAACTAGATCCAACTTTTAGCATAGCGATTTCCGGTGGTGGTTCAGGATTAGGGATTACATCCTTGATGAATGGCCAAGCTGACATTGCCAATTCTTCTCGCCCCTTATCGGAGGAAGAAAAGCAACAGTTCAAAGATTTGAACATTGCGATCAAAACAGTCGTATTCGCAGAGGATGCCACTGCTTTTGTAGTCCATAAAGACCTGCCTTTGGATGAAATCGACACAGAAACCTTATCAAAAATTCTTTCAGGTGAGATTAAAAATTGGTCTGAAATAACAGAATTCAAATATCCCATCAATATTTACGGTAGACAGAGCAGTTCTGGTACCCACTCCTTCGTCAAGAAAAAATTGAAGATGGAGTTCACCAATGCTGCCAAAGAAATGACGGGGAATGCCCAGATTTTGGAAGGTGTTAAAGCTGACAAAACGGGGATTGGATATGTTGGTGCCGGATATGTTGCCCATGATCCTTCCGCTAGTCAAGGTGTTAAGATTCTGAAAATCAAAGATAAAGAGGAGTTGGGTGCCATCTCGCCTTTAGATCAGAGCGCCATCAATGCCGGTACGTATTTTTTCCAAAGACCATTATATCAATTTATCCTCGCTGATTCCTGGGAGAAAGTCCGTCCGTTCATCAATTTCGAACGTAGTGAATCTGGACGACAGTTGATTTCAGACCATGGTTATTATATCCTAGAAAATCAAAAAAATGAAATATAAGGCTAGACTTTCGCTAGATGTTGTTTTTAAATACATTTTTAAAGCAACAGGATTTTTGGTATTGGCGCTTTTAGGCGGAATCCTTGCCATGTTGATCTATAATTCCTTTTCCTTCTTCCTGGATGTAAAACCTTTGGATTTTATCACCGGTATGGAATGGAATCCAACTGGGAAAGTGCCAAAATACGGTATGTTACCTTTGATCATCAGCACCACCATCGTTACGTTTGGCGCCATGATCATCGCCATACCTCTAGGTATTGGTACAGCCGCTTTTATTGCGGAATACGCCAGTCCAAGATTGAAGAATATTCTTAAACCGACCATTGAAATGTTGGCCGCCATACCATCGGTTGTAATCGGATTCTTGGGTATTGTGGTGGTAAGCCCAGGAATCGCCAGTTTAGCCGATCTTTCCAACGGATTGAATGCGTTGAATGGTGCTATCCTGTTGGCAGTAATGGCACTTCCAACCATTATTACCGTAGCAGAAGATGCAATACACGCCGTGCCAAAAACATATAAAGAAGCAAGTTATGGGGTTGGAGCTACCAAATGGCAAACTTTATTGAATGTGGTTATTCCAGCAGCTGCCCCAGGTATTATTGCTGCGGTGATGTTGGGCGTTGGACGTGCCATAGGTGAAACCATGACGGTATTGATGGCTACCGGAAATGCCTCCATTTTACCGAGCAGCATGTTCGATTCCGTAAAAACAATGACGGCAACCATTGCCATTGAGATGGGAGAGGTGCCTTATCAAACTACCCATTATTTCGCACTATACGCCATTGCCACGGTATTATTCATCATGACCTTGGGCGCGAATCTATTGGGAGAATATTTTATTAACCGTTTCAGAAAGTACCATGCGCAGTAAGACTTTTAGATTTTCCAGTATCATTGAATGGGGTACTTTATTGATCAGTACCTTATTGGTATGTTTCTTTTTGGTTGTTGTACTTTGGGAAATCATTTCCAAAGGGTCTAGCGTCCTTTCCTGGGATTTCGTGACGCAGGTTCCATCGGAAGGTATGACCAAAGGTGGAATAATAACTCCGATCATCGGTACGGTTTTGCTGACCTTGATCACCTCTATCTTTGCCATTCCTTTTGGGGTCTGTTGTGCCATTTATCTCCATGAGTATGCGGAAGATAATTGGTTGACCCGTACCATTAGAGCATCCATCCGTAACTTATCGGGAGTGCCTTCCATTATTTATGGTTTATTCGGTTTGGCTTTATTTGTTCAGGCTTTACAATTCGGTACTTCTTTGGTTGCAGCAGGTCTTACGTTGGGATTATTATCCTTACCCTATATCATCACGACAACGGAAGAAGCATTGATGCGTATCCCGAACAGTACACGTGAAGCAGCATTGGCCGTTGGTGCCACTAAATTTGAGACTATAAAAGATGTCGTTCTTCCTTCGGCCATGTCGGGGATCCTTACAGGGGTTGTATTGACCTTATCCAGGGCAGCAGGAGAGACCGCACCCATCCTTTTTACAGGTGCAGCTTTTTATATCAATGGAACCTCCGGTTTCATCAATCAGGAATTTATGGCATTGCCTTACCATTTATACATGTTGTCTACCCAACATCAGTCTATCGAAGAGGTTCGTCCGATTGCTTATGGTACAGCCTTGGTATTAATCATTGTGGTTTTTCTTTTGAACCTAACCGCATTTTACATTCGTTACAAGTACAGAAAAAATGAAAACTAAATTATTCGCAGAGAATCTAAATATCAGCTTTGGTGCTAAACAAGTATTGAACAACATCAATGTGAATTTTGCAGAAAATCAGATTACCGCATTGATCGGGCCTTCCGGTTGTGGAAAAAGTACCTTATTGCGTTCCTTTAATAGAATGCATGATCTTTCCCCTGATGCAAAAATTGATGGCAGGCTTCAATTGGAAGAATTGGACCTTTACTCGAAAACAGTACCTGTAACGGAGATTAGAAAGCGTATCGGAATGGTGTTTCAAAAAGCAAATCCTTTTCCTAAAAGTATCTATGAGAATATTGCCTATGGCTTGAAGATCAATAACCTTCCGCATGATAAAGCAGTGATCGAAAAGGCATTAAGGGAAGCATTCTTATGGGAAGAGGTAAAGAACGATCTGAAGATGCCTGCCACAAGATTATCCGGTGGTCAGCAGCAACGCCTTTGTATTGCGAGGGCCGTGGCTTTACGTCCAGAGGTTATTTTGATGGATGAACCTTGTTCTGCACTGGATCCGGTGAGCACCTTAAAGATCGAAGATCTGATTACCCATTTAAAAGAGAAATATACGATTGTTATTGTGACACACAATATGCAACAGGCACAACGTATTGCAGATAAAACCGTATTTATGTATTTGGGTGAGGTTAAGGAAGAAGGTCCTACCGCTCAGCTATTTAGGAATCCTGTTAATGAAATGACCGCCAATTATATCAACGGACATTTCGGATAATCGCTTGATTTAAATTCAAATAAGATTTAGCGTTTTATTAATATCATCTTAGGCATTTAAGTGATTTCTTTTATTTCTCCGGCATGACCTTGTAGGTTGGATCTTCTTGGATATTAACCTCGATAATCCCCTTGGCATTTTCCAATAATTTAATAGAATCCTCACTTAAATGTCTTAATATCACGGTTTTTCCTTGTAAGACATATTTGTTGGTCAGTTTGTTCAAGGCATCGATCGCTGACATATCCACCACTCTTGATTCTTTAAAATCTATAATGATCCGTTCTGGATCTTCTTCCAAATGAAATTTATCTAGGAAATGGCTGGTGGATCCAAAAAATAAGGGGCCATATATTTCATAAATCTTATTACCAAATTCATCGGTTGTTTTTCTTGCCCTGATCCTAACCGCACTATCCCATGCAAACACTAAGGCAGAAATAATAACGCCTACAAATACGGCTAAGGCCAGGTTATGGAGAATGACGGTGATAGCAGCTACCAAAAGCCCAACAAAAATATCCGATTTTGGCATTTTAGTGATCATCCTGAGAAATCCCCATTTGAAAGTGGTTATAGCCACCATCATCATGACACCTACCAATGCTGCCATTGGGATTCTTTCGATAAATGGAGCACCCACCAAAATCACGAATAAGATGGTCAATGCGCCAATAATTGCCGATATTTTCGTTCTTGCACCAGCAGATATATTCACTAATGTCTGGGCAACCATAGCACAACCACCCATTCCGGCAAAAAAGCCATTTACTATATTGGCCGTACCTTGGGCGATCGATTCTTTATTCGAACTACCTTTACTGTTGGTCAATTCATCGACCATGCTTAATGTCAATAAAGACTCGATTAATCCAACTGCTGCCATCACCAACGCATATGGGAAAATTATTTCCAATGTTTCCAGGGTAAAAGGCACATTTGGAATATGAAAGCTAGGAAAGGATCCGGAAACTGAAGCAATATCCATCACAATCTTGGTATCAATCCCTGTTAATTGCACCAAACCAAAGATCAATAATATGGCGATCAATGAGGCCGGAATAGCTTTAGTAACCTTAGGGATCAATAATACCAACAAAACGGTTAACCCTGTAAGTCCCAACATGGTCCATAGTTGAGCGCCAGCCATCCATTCCATAACACCATTAACTGGTGTTTTGAATTGGGCAATCTGGGCCATAAAGATGACCACAGCTAATCCGTTCAGGAATCCAAACATAACGGGTTGAGGGATTAAACGCACAAATTTTCCCAGGCGAAAAGCTCCGACCAGGATTTGAAAGACTCCAGCCAAAGCCACTGCGGCAAATAAGTATTCCACACCATGAGTTGCTGCAAGAGCAATTAATACGATGACCGTAGCTCCAGCTCCCCCGGAGACCATCCCTGGTCTGCCCCCTAAAACAGCTGTGATCAAACCCATAAGGAATGCTGCATATAAACCGGTAATAGGAGACAAGCCTGCTAAAATGGCGAAAGATAAAGATTCAGGTATCATGGTCATCGCCACTGTTAACCCTGCTAGTATCTCGTTTTTTAAATTTATTTCCTTAATATTAGGGAGTTGTAATAGAGACATGCCTTGAAAATTATGCTGCAAATATAGGTAGATGTGTGAAAAGCTAGGACAGATATTAAACAAATATTATTTAATTAAATATTTTAATACATAATATAATAATTTATATATTTTTAAGTTTAAATATTAAAACAAAGTATTTTATGAAAAAACTAATGATTTTTGGAGCTTTGGCAGTAGGTGCATTAGCCAGTTGTGTTAATCAAAAGAAAAACACAGAAGATACCAGTTCAGCAGATGGTCAAGTGACAGCAGATTCTAATTTCGTTAAGGTAGAATTTGTTGGGACAAGCAAAAATGAGATTAAGAATAATCAAGGAAAGGCAACACTTTATGCTATTCCAGAACATTTGGCGGATGCGGCAGCAACGGAAATCACCTCAACTACATTTGAAGCAAGCACTTTTCCATTTACTGTAAATTTCCATTTGCCTAATAATCATAAGGCGATGATTCAGCCAGCGGTGAAAGAATCGGATGTGATTAAGTATTATGTGGATTTAGATTGGGATTCAGATGGAAATGGAACGGTGGATTCTGCGGATGTGGCTATTGATTTTGATAAGGAGTTCCCAAATGTGGATATCAAGGGGGAAGTTACTAAGGTTAATATAAAATAGATTTTTTGTGAGGACCTCCGTCATTGCGAGGACCTCCGTCATTGCGAGGAACGAAGCAATCTTTCCGCATGTCATGCTGAGCGAAGTCGAAGCATCTACATGTTGGCCAAGGTACAGATCCTTCGACGCAGCTCAGGATGACACGGTTTGAAGATTGCTTCGTCGTTCCTCCTCGCAATGACGGATAAAACTTCCCGCAATGACGGAAAACCTTTCGCAATGATTGTTATGATTAAACCAACTATTTTTTTACTTTTTTCCTTCAATAGTTTTCCTATCCAAAAAGTTATTTCCAAAAAATTTTTAGAGCTTGATGGCTCAAAATTTTTCAGAATAACTTTTTAGCCCACTTGGCCGATATTTCTTTTTCCCGGGTCTGGTCTTTTCTAGATCTGCGCCTTATTCCTGTCCATATATTTTGACCTATCCCTGATGACTGCGGCAATCCTGAGCGCCAGTTTGTTCTTTATTGCATTCAGTATGCTCATACTGTGCTTGCCCTCTTCCTTTTTTC
>NZ_PEAZ01000082.1:0-21055 GCF_002734245.1 Sphingobacterium sp. 1.A.4 | reverse complement strand
CTGCCCCGACTRGAGAAATATGAGGAGCAACTGGAAGTACTGGGAGATCGCAATAGTTATAGCAAGACCGATACCGATGCCGTGTTTATGCGGATGAAAGAGGACCACATGAAAAATGGCCAGCTTAAACCGGCCTACAATACCCAGATCAGCACCGAAGAGCAGTTCATCACCCATTATAGCATCCATCAAACGGCCGCAGATACCACAACCCTGCCCGAACACCTGGAAGGCTTTGAGTCCCATTACGGAAAACAGAGTGAATCCATCGTCGCAGATGCCGGATATGGTAGCGAGCAGAACTACGAGCTGATGGAAGGACAGGGTATAACCGCTTTTGTGAAGTACAATTACTTCCATATGGAACAAAAGCGCAAGGATAAACAGGATCCTTTTTCGGTACAGAACCTATATTACAACCAGCAGGAGGACTTTTATGTGTGTCCGGCAGGACAGAAGCTCAGCTTTATCGGTCATGCAACCAGAGTCAGTGCCAACGGATACACTGCCCARGTCAGCTGTTACCAGGCTCGGCGATGTGAGGGCTGCCCGATGCGCAGTGGGTGCCATAAAGCTAAAGGCGATCGGCTCATTGAAGTGAACCACAGGCTCAATAAGCTCAAGGATAAAGCCCGGGAAAGACTGCTGTCGGAAGAGGGAATGTACCATCGGAGCAAGCGACCCATAGAAGTGGAAGCTGTATTTGGTCAGATGAAAAGCAACAACAGGTTTACCCGGTTCACAATGAAAGGACTGGATAAAGTCGCTGTGGAATTCGGWTTGATGGCCATTGCCCATAACCTCAGAAAATGGGCAAAAAAGTGGAAAGACAAAGCTTTTATCGGTAAACCAGGTGGCAAAAACTCCCTATTTGCGATAAATCAAGCCATCAACATGCTGAAAAGTACAAAACATCGACTTGCAGCCTAATATTGCTCATGAAATTATAATGGAGCTCCAGAAAGCTATAAAACAGAAGAAGGTGCCTTTTTAGACACCTTCTTTTTTTTGTATTTCAATACTTTTTCAACTTGTTCGTTTCTTGGTGCAAGTGAGGTTTAAGTGACATGTAAGTGAGTTGTAAGTGCAAAAAGTCACTTACAACTCACTTACACCTCACTTAAACCGTACTTAAAACTCGAAGGCAACAGGTCTTTTCCCTATATCCGATAGCAGTAGATATTTCAAAAATAAGCTGTTGCAACATGTTTATAATTAACCAAAAAAGGAAGAATTTCCTTTTCATAAGCTATATTTGTAGGATTGTTTAATAGCATTAATTTAAGCCGTGGATAAACAAAATAAGTTTATCCTTGTTATTAAATTGATTAATTAATTAGTATAAAAGAACATTCAACCGCTTTGAATAGATTTGGCCGTATTGCGTTAAAGACCTTCCTATGGATAATAGGATCAATAATCGCACTCATTCTTCTTGTAATATTCCTCGTTCGTTTACCCGCTGTACAAAATTATATTGTGGGCAAAGTGACCAATTATCTGGAAAATAAAATCGGAACCCCCGTAGATATTGGCCATATCAACATTACCTTTCCTAAAAAATTGGTTCTGGAAAATGTATATTTTGAAGATCAATCCAAGGACACTTTATTGGCTGGACAAGAGTTAAAAGTGGACATCAATATGTTCAAATTATTGAAGAACACGATTGAAATCGAAGAGTTTGAGCTCAAGGGAATTACCGCCAAAATCAATCGATCCCTTCCGGATAGTACTTTCAATTTTGCTTATATCGTGAATGCTTTTGCTACGGAAAAGGAAAGTACAACCACTGCTGATAGCACATCTGCTTTGGTTTTTGATATCGATAAAGTCAATTTTGATGATATAAAGTTTGTCTATAAGGATGACGTTATTGGGACTTCGGCAGACCTTTTCCTAAAACATTTCGATACTAGGGTCAAAAGATTTGATCTGACGAAAAATATGGCCTTTGATATGCCAGTGGTTAACATCGATGGATTAACGGCCGTTATTAAGCAGTGGGCGGTGGCCGAATCGGAAGAAGCACCGGATGCCTCCGATTTCGGAATCAACGACCCAACCGTCGAAGCTACTTCCCTCCTTCCTGATCTCGGCATAAATACCTTGAATCTGAAAAACATCTTGGTGAAATACGATGATGAGGCCAATAACATGAAAACCAAGTTTGACATCAAGGAGTTATTGGCTAATGTTGAACAACTAGACCTGAATAAGGAGATCGTTAAACTAAAAGAGATCAAACTGGATGGTTCTGACTCGGAAGTACTTCTTGGAAAAACCGTTAAAAAGCAGGATGATAAAGCTGATTCAGATACCAGCAGTATTAATTGGGTGGTTTCAGCTGATAAATTGGTGATTGACAAATCCAATTTCTGGTTCAAAGACGATAATCAGCCAAGAACCAAAGGAATTGATTATTTCAATCTTAAAATGACCGATCTAGCAGCGGCGATGGACAATCTTTATTATTCGGCAGACTCCATTTCCGGGGAGCTGGACAATGTAACTGCTAAGGATCATTCCGGATTCTATCTTAAGCAATTGAGAGGCGATTTTGTTTATGGAAACCAAGGGGCAACCGTTAAAAACCTATTGATCGAAACGCCATACACCCGAATAGAGGATGAAATTCAAGTTTCTTATACTTCTTTAGACGCTGTCTCCAATAATCCATCCAGCATGACCATCTTGGCCAACATCAAGAAAAGCCATATCGACATGCGGGATATCCGTTTCCTGGCTCCTGACCTTGAAAAACAGGAAGTAATGAGACCGTTGATGAACAAACGTTTCTACATCGACGGCCGTGTTACAGGGAAACTCAATGATCTTAGGATTCCACGTTTTGAATTTAAAACGTTAGATAATACCCACGTAATTGCTACCGCCCATATAAAAGGATTACCTGATATGGATAAAATGTACCTGGACCTGAACATCAAGAAATTAGTGACCGGTCGAGCTGATCTTAACCGATTAATCGCTCCTTCTTTGATGCCAGATAGTATACAATTACCAAGAAACATCAGTTTGGCAGGAACCTTTAAAGGCGGAATGAGTGGTTTTGATGCCAATTTAAAACTGGTTACCGAGCAAGGGAATGCGACTGTCAATGGAAAATTGAATATGGGTCGCGATACGACTTATAATGCCTTTGTTACGGTAGACAACTTCAATCTTGGTCAATTCCTGAAGCAAGATTCCGTTCTCGGGATTGTTGCTGCGCAAGCACAGGTAAATGGAACAGGTTTGAATCCGAAAACCATGGTAGCCGATATTACAGGTACCATCAACCGCTTTGACGCGATGGGCTATGGTTATCACGACATCAATTTTGACATGAACGCAAACCGTGGGGATATTGCAGGAACCATCAACAGTGGCGATCCGAATGTCGACCTGGATGCTTCTATTTCTGCAGACATGAGCGGTGCCTATCCGAAGATCTTTGCCGAAATGATGATCGATAGTATCAATTTCAAAAACCTGAAATTGATGGACCAGAACCTTCGCTATCACGGAAAGATCACGGCAGACTTTGAAACCTTCGACCTTGATCATTTAAATGGCGCATTAAAGGTGGTCAACTCCTCTATTGCTTACAATGATGAACGATATGTATTGGATACCGTTGCTTTAACCGCAAAATCCGATACCAGCAAGAATACCTTGATACTAAGTTCGGAATTCTTGAATGGCCACTTGACCGGAAAATATAAATTGACGGAATTAGGCGCATCGATAACCGATATAGTTCGCACCTATTATAATCCTTCGAACGATCGAACTGTACTGACCTATTCACCGCAGCAATTCGAATTTTCTGCTCGCTTAAATAATGCCCGGATCATTAGGGATTTCCTACCTGATTTAGAGGTCATGGACGACATTACCCTAGATGGTACGTTCAATAGCCAGGACAGAACCTTAATGGCTAAACTCTTAGCACCTAAGATTATCTATGCCGGTACGGAAGTAGAAAATGTAGGTATGGATATCATTACGGCAGATAGTACCCTCTACTATAACACCTTGATCGGCCATATCATTGTCAATAACATTGAATTGAACAATACCGTCCTATCGGGTAATGTGGTGGAAAACAAAGTCGATTTAGGGCTTTGGATAAAAGATAAAGAAGATAAAGAGCAGTACCACTTAGGAGCCTTTATGAATGTGGATAACAACAATTATAATTTCTCCTTGAAAGAGGATGGCTTGATGCTGAATTATGAAAATTGGTCCATCAATCCAAACAACCAGTTAACCTTTGGTAGTAATGGCATCCGTGCAAATGCCTTCCGCCTATCCAATGATGGCCAGGAGCTCGTGATCCAATCAAAAGATTCCACACTGAATGCCCCTATCGATTTAACTTTTAACAATTTTAGGATCGAGACCATCACCAATATGCTGGAATCAGAATCCTTAAATTTGGGAGGCGGTATCAATGGTAATGCGACAGTTTCGAGATTAGAGGCGAATCCAGTTTTTGTATCCGACCTAACGATCGATAAGTTCTACTTCGGAAAAGATACTATCGGGAATGTGTTGGTAAAGGTGAATAACATCAAGGAAAACACTTATTCTGCAGATGTACGCATTACCGAAAACGGCAATGATGTACAATTGATCGGAGATGTGATCATCCCACCACAAGGCGATATGCAAATTGATGCGACCTTGGATCTGAAACCGATTACGATCAAAACCATCGAAGCCTTCAGTTTAGGGAATCTACAGGGCAGCCAAGGCGATCTTTCTGGAACCCTGAAGATCCGTGGAACAATGGATGCCCCTCGGATCAATGGCGAATTAACATTTAATGACGCCATCATCAATGCATCCATGTTGAACTCCAACATGAAAATTGATGATCAGAAAATATATTTTAACGATCAAGGAATCACTTTTAGACAATTCAACATTGTTGATTCCAAAAATAATACAGCGAGGTTAAACGGATCCATCCGGACCACGACCTATACGGATTTCGATTTCAACCTGAATTTAACAACGGATGATTTCGAAGTGATGAATTCTACCCGTGAGGATAATGATATGTTCTTCGGAAAAATGTATTTAACTTCCAACCTGCGGGTTACTGGTAATTTGGACAAGCCGAAGATCGATGGTAATGTGAAAGCCAATGAGAATACAGACTTCTCTTTCATTGTACCGAACGATGATCCTGGCGTAGCACAACGGGATGGGGTGGTTAAATTCGTGGATAAAAGTGATACAACCAGAGCAAATGTTTTTGCGCAGCTGGATTCCATGATCAAGGTATCGAATACCTTGTCTGGGTATGATATTGCGCTGAACCTAAGTACGGATCGGGAAGCGAAATTCAAGATCATCTTGGATGAAGGAACCCAGGATGCCCTAAATATCCAAGGTGTGGCCGAACTGAATACCACCATTGATGCCAATGACCAGATCATCATGTCTGGTACATTTACAGTGGAAGATGGTGATTATACCTTCTCTTTAGGTCCAATTTCCAAAGATTTCCGTTTCCAGAAAGGAAGTACGATCACTTGGAATGGGGACCCTTTGGATGCGCGGCTGAATATTACTGCAGTGTATACAGGTAAATTTGCCACGTTAGAATTGGTACAGAACCAGATTGGTGCAGAAAGCCAGAACCTCTATAAACAAAGGGTGCCGTTCAATGTATTATTGAAACTGACCGGTGAGCTTTTTAAACCAGAAATCAATTTTGATATCGATCTGGATGAAAGTAATGCTATTGTTTCCCAAGATGTGGTGAGCAAGGTGAATATTGCCCTATCGAATATCCGGGAGGACCCGGCCGAATTGAACAAACAGGTATTCTCCTTGATTGCATTGGGCAGGTTCATGTCGGCAAATCCATTTGAAAGTTTGTCCGGTGGTGGTGCAGAATCCATGGCAAGAAGTACGGTGAGTTCCTTCTTGACCTCGCAATTGAACAACCTGGCTTCGGATTTGATCAAAGGAGTAGAATTGGATTTCAACCTCAATTCAGAAGAGGATTATTTGACCGGAAATGCACAGACCCGTACGGATTTGAATGTAGGCATTTCGAAGATGTTATTTGATGACCGCTTAAAGATTACGATTGGATCGAATTTCGAAGTGGAAGGAAATACAAGACCAGGCGAGAAAGCATCCAACATTGCGGGCGATATTTCCCTGGATTATCAATTATCGAAAGATGGTCGTTATTTTGCACGTGTATATCGCAAAAACCAATATCAAGCGACTTTGCAAGGGCAGTTTGTGGAAACAGGAATTGGTTTTATCATCAATATGAGCTACAACAAATTCAAGGAGCTATTCATGAATTCAAAAGCCCTTCAGGAATATTATAATACAGATAGTAGAGGATTCCGCCGCAGATTTGATGTAGACCGAATGGAAACGGATACCGCTTATCGAGACAGCGTACGCTTGGTGATCCGCGACAGTTTGATGCGGGTTGATCCAGAATATAGAAAACGTGTGGAAGAGCGCCAAAAAGAAGAACAGTTGAAACAGCAACAACAAGACAGTACAAGCAATAATCTGCCTGATTCTACTGATAGAATCAAGGAATCGAATGAATCGGCCATTAAAAACGAAGATGAGGAAGGAGGAAAAGATGAAAAATAAGTTTTTATTTTCCTGCCTATTGGGCGGAATACTAATTAGTAGTTGTAATCCGACCAAATACCTGGCTGAAGGTGAAAAAATGTATACTGGAGGTGATGTAGAAATTCATCATGATAGTATGAAGGTTGAAAATAAAGATGCCTTTGAAACCTTTCTGGAAGATGCCCTCCTGCCGAAGCCCAATTCGAAAATCCTGGGGGTCTATTATAAAGTTGGTCTATGGAACATGGGCGGAGGTCCGGATAGTTCGACCAATTTTTTCAGACGTTGGTTAAAACGGAATGGCCAAGAACCTGTTAAACTAAGCGATGTAAACCGTGAATACAATGAAAATCTTCTACGCGGAAAAATGGAGAACCTAGGTTTCTTCAATGCCCGTGTAGCTTCGGATACCCTCATTGATGGAAAATATGCATCCGTAAAATACGATGCTTATCCGGGAAAGGTCTACCGTATCAATTCGGTCAAATTTGATGTGGATACCATGACGGATCTTGGATGGCGGATCAACTACCCTAGCGATCGTACTTTATTGAAACCAGGTTCAAACTATAATTTGGATGTGATCCTGAACGAGCGCGACCGAATCGACAACGACCTGAAGCTTAATGGATTCTATTATTTCAGTCCGGATAATATTTTGGTGGAAGTGGATAGTACGATTGGAAATCATAAGGTGGATATGTTCGTCACGGTAAAACCGGAAACACCAGAAAAAGCTAGACATCCTCAATATATCGGGAATGTCTACATTTTTCCAGATTATAAGGAAACCTCGGGAACAGCAAGACGCAGGATCCCTAGGAATACCGAAAAATTTGAGGATAAATATTACATCGTAGATCCGGAACGGAAATACCGTAAAAAAGTATTGGCGAATCATATTTTTGTGCAGCCAAAAGATAAATATAGCCGTTGGAGCCATAACCAAACGATCAATCACTTGGTGAATTTGAATGCGTTTAAATTTGTGAAGAATGATTTTGTGGATAGCCCGGATTCTCTGAACCACTTGGATGTTTATTATTACCTGACACCTTTGGAGAAAAGGTCGATCCGTTTGGAGCTGATCGGGAAAACTGCTGCAGTTTACAATGGAACGGAAGTAACAGCGAACTGGACTTTGCGGAATGCCTTTAAGGGATTTGAAACCTTGACAGCGTCTGTTTTTGGAGGTTATGAGACACAGACCGGTGGAAATGTAAACCTGAATTCCAGTTATATCCGTTATGGTGCGGAAGTAGGTATTACCTGGCCAAGGCTTCTTTCTCCTTGGAAATGGGCACCTGCTAGGCAATATATTCCAAAGACATTCTTAAAAGCGGGATATGAATTCTTGAACAGAAGAACAGCCTATACCTTAAATTCCATGACCTTAAACTATGGATATGCATGGAAGGAAAATAACCAACGGGATCACAACCTGACTTTAGCGGAAATCATCTATGTTCAACCAAGAGGTATTTCGGATGAATATAAAGCGCAGATGGATACTGTTCCAACGTTACGACACATTGTGGATCCGCAGTTTTCTTTTGGTCCAAATTATGTTTATACGTTTACCAATACCATGGAAAACAATAAAAAACATACTTTCTATGCCAAAGCGGGTCTGAATACGTCCGGAAATATCCTGGGATTGATCCAAGGTGCGGATTTCAATAGTGGAAAAGTTAAGAAATTATTCGGAACAGCCTACTCTCAATTCATTAAAGCGGAGGCTGATATGAGGCATTATATGAAATTAACGGCCAATTCGACCTTAGCTTCTCGTATTATGATCGGTACCTCCTATTCTTATGGAAACTCTCGATCATTACCTTACCTGAAGCAGTATTATACAAGTGGTCCTAATGGATTACGTGCCTTCCGTGCGCGTTCGGTAGGTCCAGGATCTTCTCTTCCGGAGAACATTGGCGAGGATAATTTCTTTGCGGACCAGACCGGGGATTTCAAATTGGAATTGAATACGGAGTATAGGGCTAAAATTGCTGGCATGCTGCATTGGGCAGCTTTTGTGGATGCCGGTAATGTCTGGTTGCAGAACCAGGACGACGAAAAACCAGGAGGTAAACTGTCTGGGGCCTTCTTGAGTGAATTGGCTGTTGGTGGAGGTGTCGGATTGCGTCTGGATCTGGACTTCTTGATCCTTCGTACCGACTTTGCGATTCCATTCCGCGTGCCTTATCGTCCGAAGGATGACCGTTGGGTGTTCAAGTATATTGACATTCGGGAAAGGGATTGGCGCAGGGAGAACTTGGTATTCAACTTGGCGATCGGATATCCTTTCTAATAGGTTTTTTGAATCCTTTTTAGTAGATTTAAGGAGCGTAAAATAAAACCCGTAAAGCTATGAAAGTAACCGTTGTTGGTGCAGGTGCAGTTGGAGCAACCACTGCAGATAATCTGGTAAGACGTAATATTGCCGAAGAAATTGTATTATTAGATATTAAGGAAGGATTCGCGGAGGGCAAAGCCCAGGATATGATGCAGACCTCTGCCCTACTTGGTTTTGATTCGAAAATTACGGGAGTAACCAATGACTATTTAGCGACAGCTGGTTCTACGGTAGCTGTCATTACTTCAGGAATCCCACGTAAACCGGGGATGACCCGGGAGGAATTGATTGGCACCAATGCCAATATTGTAAAAACGGTAGTGGAAAACCTGATCCAACATTCTCCAGATATTATTATTCTGATTGTATCCAACCCGATGGATACCATGACTTACCTAGCTTTAAAATCCAGTGGATTACCTAAAAACAGGATCATTGGTATGGGTGGAGCATTGGATTCCGCTCGTTTTAAATACCAGATTTCTGATAAATTGAATGCTTCGGCAAATGATTTGAATGCGATCGTTATTGGTGGTCATGGGGATACCACGATGATCCCATTGATCAAACATGCTACTTGGAACAGTATTGCTGTTTCTAGTTTTTTAACGGATGAGGAAGAAGCTGAAATCGTGAAGAAAACGATGGTAGGTGGTGCTACTTTGACGGCTTTGATCGGAACTTCGGCTTGGTATGCGCCTGGAGCTGCCGCCGCAGCGATGGTGGAAAGTATTGTAAGGGATCAGAATCGATTGTTTACCGCCTCTGTGTATTTAGAAGGCGAATTTGGGCAGGAGGATATTAATATTGGTGTTCCGGTAATTATAAATAATAAAGGCTGGGATAGGATTGTTCCTTTGGAACTTTCGGATGAGGAACAAAAATTGTTCGATGCAAGTGCGGAAGCGGTCAGAAAAATGAACGATGTACTTTTTGATGAGGGCGTTTTAAAGAGATAGTCTAGCGCGTCATCGCGAAGAGACTATTCTTTCCGCGTCATTGCGAGGAGGCACGACGAAGCAATCTTCACACTAATCGAAAATTTTACATAGCATGGAACTTCAAAATCTGGAAAAAAATTTAGAGCGGGAACATGATCTGTTAAAGAGATATGCGAGTCATTACGCAGTCTTAGAAAATGAACGTTATAGAATTATGTTTTATAATCGTCAGACTATGTTTACCATTTTAGGTATTATTATCGGGTGGGTTTTATTTAGTATGTCTAACAGGTTCATAGATAATTTTACTGTTAGCGTATTTGCCCTATTTATATCTTTTGCTGTAGGAATCTTCGGGATGCGATATGTAATAGGTCCAAGACTGGATAATAAAAAGCAAATGGAAATGAAGCAGGCTTCAACCATCCGTTATCAGCCTATTATCCAAGAGATGAATGAAATTAACCAATTGTTGGAGCTAAATAATACCATCCCTGCAAAATATAGAACTGTTGATGCTACGGCAAAATTATTGGAATATATTCAAAATAAGCGGATAGACTCCTTAAAAGAAGGATTGAATCTATATGAAAATGAAATAAGTCGTGACCGGCAGACCAATCGGTTAAATTTTATGGCCGAACAAAATCAACGCATCATTCATAACCAAAAATTTATGCTTAAAAATCAACGTAAAATGATCAATCAACAGACATTAACTAATGTATTGCTATTCTTCAGGTAAACCGAATAATAATAAATCTCCACACTATAAAAACCATAAACTTTTGTTAAAATATATTCTTTAAATGAAATAAACCTTATTTTTGTTTCATGAGGATTATCTTATTAAATCTTGCAATATGCATTGGAATTCTGGGAATTTGTCAAGCACAAAGCGTAGAATACCCAGAACCAGTTGTTGTTTCCTATTACCAAGCCCATATAAAACCAAGAAAGAAACAATCAAAGGAAGTTTTTATAGGGCAACTGTGGAGGAAATCTATTTGATGAAGGATAAGGAGATGAAGAAGATTCCAGTTTCTACCATAAAAAAGATAAAGATTAAATTTGATCGGAAGAAAGAAGCACCCTTATTTAAAGGAATGAGTAAAACAGGTGTTGATATCCTGAAATCCAGTTTGACAGATGAGCCTGAAAAAAATCACAACAAAACAGATCAATATGGAAATCTATTATCGGATGCGGATGCTGCGTCTTCCGTTGGAGAGACTTTACTTATAGGGACAGCCACTGTAGCAACGGCTGCCATTGGGAATGAACTTTCCAAATTAGCGCCACAACCAGATATTGAATCCTTCAAGGTAAATTATTCCAAGGAGAGATACTTGGAACAATTAGATGAGATTAGGATGTATACCATCGAATTACAAACTTCTCCGGAATATAAATCCATTCTAAAGGACCGGTTAAAAAAAGCGATGAAAAAGAAGAAATTAGCTATATAATTGGAGAAAAAACAGTAGAATTGTATTTATACCAAGTAAATTCATTCTTTACGAGGTGTCACATTCTATTATCCAACTATGCAAAAAATTCCTTTTGAAGTCATCAAACTTCAAGCCGATGGCTACCATATCATTACAGAAGTAGAACTTTACGATCGTAAATTCAAATTGGTTATAGATACCGGCGCATCCAAAACGGTTTTGGATAAAACCACCCTATTGAATTCTGGTATACAAGAGGAACATTTCGAAACTACAGACATTCTTTCCACTGGTCTGGGGACCAATAGTATGGAAAGTTTTATGCTTACCATTCCAGAATTCAAAATGAAGGAATGGTCCATCAAAAACTTCACGACAGCCGTATTAGATCTAAGTTCCATCAATTATGCCTACGAACAAATAGGGATAGATCCCGTTATTGGGGTATTGGGAGGAGATATCCTGAAAGAATATGGCGGAATGATAGACTACAAAAAAAATCAATTAACGCTAAATCAACGGAAATTAAACTTGAATAAACGCCGTTGAATATGAAGCCGGAGGTAAATATAAAAGCCTAGGGCGATCAGAATTCCACATCCACCCATGATATATAAGGTGTTTTTTAGCCCTAAAAATTCAGCAATCGCGCCTGTAATTAAACTTCCAATAGGGAAAATCCCTTGGAAAGCCATGACATAATATGACATAGCCCGTGCCCTGTAGGCGGGCATCGCATGGGTCTGGATATAGGTATTAATGGAAGAATTCTGCATCATCATGGAGAAAGAAACTGCTCCTGTAAAAAATAAAGCAGAAGGTAAATAATGCGCATAAGCCAATAAAACAAGGGCTACGCCCATAAAAAAGGCTGCAAAAAGTATTCGATATCTTAAATTTTCGCCTGATTTCAGCCTGGCCATATTAATGGCACCAATCATGGCCCCTAACCCTGCAGCACTTTCAAACCAAGAAAACGTCCGCTCATTCCCTTGAAATAATTCCCGCGCAACAGCCGGTAATAAGGAAGTATAAGGAATGACCAGAAGACTTGAAAAGGCCAAAATAATGATCAACGAAGTAATATGTGGAGATCTTTTCAGGTATTTAAAGCCTTGAACAAGCCCCTGAAAGGCATTTTCATTAGGTACAATAACCAATGTTTCCTTCACATTCATGAGCATCAAACAGATAATTACCGGAATATAGCTCAGGAAATTGACGGTAAAACAGGCTAATTCACCATACATGGACAAAAGAAATCCTCCAATTGCCGGTCCGACCATCCTGGCGGCATTGAAAATGGAAGAGTTCAGTGCAATGGCATTCGGCAGATCTTTTTTGTCATCAACTAAAGATACCAGTAAAGATTGCCTTCCCAGCACATCAAATGCATTGATAACCCCTTGTATGAACCCTAAAATAGATAAATAAAGTACAGATTCCATTTTAAGATAAACCACTAGCGCTAATAACCCTGCCTGAATCATCAGTCCAATCTGGGTAATAAAAACCAGTTTATATTTCTTATGCCTATCTACAAATGCGCCAATAAATGGTGATAAGACCAAAGAAGGCAACAAAGAAATAAAGGAGACAAAACCTAGCCAGAATACGGAATCAGTGAGTTTATAGACCAGCCAGCTAATGGCAATCCGTTGCATCCAGGTACCCAAAAGGGAGAGCGATTGACCGATTACATGTAATCTATAATTTGGATAAGCAAAGGACCTGAAAATCTGCATGTCATAAGATAACAATTTGAAATGGAATTTGTTGCAAAAAGCGCAACAATATACCTACCTTTGCATCATCAAACTCAGTGGCAGCTTGATAATGAAGACAAAATTTTTAATCAACATTTTATATCATGAAATTTTTTATTGATACTGCTAATTTAGCTCAGATCAAAGAAGCACAGGACTTAGGCGTACTTGATGGGGTGACAACCAACCCTAGTTTAATGGCTAAAGAGGGTATTTCTGGGGAGGAAAACGTAATTAACCACTATAAAGCGATCTGCGAAATCGTGGATGGTGATGTTAGTGCCGAAGTAATTTCTACCGATTATGAAGGTATGATCAAAGAAGGCGAAGCCTTAGCAGCTTTAGATAGCAAGATCGTAGTAAAAGTTCCTATGATTAAAGATGGCGTAAAAGCGATCAAATATTTCAGCAAAAAAGGAATCAAAACAAACTGTACATTGGTATTTTCTGCTGGTCAGGCTTTATTGGCTGCTAAAGCAGGAGCGACTTACGTATCGCCATTTATCGGTCGTTTGGATGATATCTCGGTAGATGGATTAGGTTTGATCGAAGAGATCAGAGAGATCTATGATAACTACGGATTCGAAACACAGATCCTTGCAGCATCTGTTCGCCACAGTGCGCATATCCTTGGTTGTGCGAAGATCGGTGCAGACGTGATGACAGGTCCTTTGTCAGCGATTACTGCCCTTTTGAAACACCCATTAACAGATAGTGGATTGGCACAGTTCTTAGCAGATCACGCGAAAGCAGCAGGTAAATAATCGAGTAAAAAAAAGCATCAAATAGCACCTCCCTTTCGTCTTGAAAGGGAGGTTTTTTATGCCCTAAATTTTTCGTAATTTTACCCTTATGAAAACGGATAGAGAAGCAGCATCGAGCATAGAAAAACTAGAGGAATTCAGCCAATTGTTAAGGGCAAATAATCTGAAGATTACCCAACCTAGGTTACGCGTTTTGGATAGTATTTCGGAGAAGCCGACAGCCATTTCACAACCAGATCTGGAGAAAATTTTAGGTACTGAAATCGACCGTGTGACCCTCTATAGGATCCTGGCAAGTTTCGAAGAAAAGGGTATTCTCCATAAAGTTTTCGACCTGAATGGAACGGCTACCTATGCCCTATGTTCGACCAAATGTTCCCAACATCATCACCATGATCAGCACGTGCATTTCATCTGTTCAGTTTGCAATTCCGTCTTTTGCCTGGATGAAATCTCTCTTCCAAAAATTGCCCTACCTCCAAATTTCTCCTTGCATTCCATCGCGATAAATGCGGTGGGATTATGTGATTCTTGTAAAGAAAAGCAAAGCTAATTGCACTGTTTACATCAGGAAATTCCGACTATAACTTGCTTATGGTCGCAGGATTTCTACTCTTCCGTTTTTTCAAATTCAAGCAAAATTTCAATGCTAAAGTACAATTATTCAATAAGGCTAAAATTTAGCTTTTAATTTTTTGTTAATCTGTTTTATAGCATTTTACACATATCAATAAAAACATTAATTTTAATATAATAATTTTTAGCAAAAGACTTAAAAAAGCATGAAAAAATTTAATATACTGAAAATCAATCATATATACATTAATACATCTGTATAATTTTTAGCATATCAAATCATAACTATTAGATATTCAGTATTTTTAAATAGCTAAAACAAAGTTTTAAATAAGTAAATAAATATTTATTGAATTAGAGCAAACTATCCCACTCAAAAACCGTTTATAATTTATATATTAGTTCAATAATACAGTCCTGAAAAATCAGGGTTATGTTGTCTAGGAAATTTAATCGGGAACTCCTTCCCTACCCTATAATTTCTAGACAGACATGGGCAAAACAATAGCATATGAAATCAAGAAAAGAAAATCCCTACAAAGAAGTACTCACCCAATTAATCGTCGACATATTTGAAAAATCAGGCAACCAAGCACTGAACTATAAACAGGTTGCTGCGAAGCTTAACATCTCGGATTCGGATTCGAAGGTTGCTATCGCAGACATCCTTTCGGATGGCTCGAAGACCAGCCTTTTCCAACAGCCAGAGCGCGGCAAATTTAAATTGAGACAGCTCAATGTTTATGTAACTGGAAAGGTCGATATGACTGCCGATGGATCAGCCTTCATCGTCCCTGATGATGAGTTTCAAAACGACATTTACGTAGCCCCTCGGAAGCTTCGACAAGCCCTTCACGGGGATATCGTAAAAGTGCATATTTACGATCGTAAAAAAGGCAAGAAAAGGGAAGGTGAAATCATTGAAATTATCCAACGCGCGAAGACCGATTTCACCGGTACCATTGATATCTCCAGCACCTATGCTTTCTTCCTTCCTGATGATCGAAAAATGCTGCACGACATCTTCATTCCTCTGGACAACCTGAACGGTGCCAAAGATGGAGAGAAAGTGGTGGTCTCCATATTGGAATGGCCGAAGAATGCAAAAAATCCGATCGGTAGAGTAAAATCGGTATTAGGAAAAAAAGGCGAGAACAATACCGAGATGAACGCAATCTTGGCAGACTTTGGTTTCCCGCTGGAGTTTCCTAAAGAAGTGGAAGCAGAAGCGAACGCTATCTCCGATGTAATCAGTCAGGAAGAAATTTCTAAGAGACAGGATTTCAGGAACACGACCACCTTTACCATTGACCCTGCGGACGCGAAGGACTTTGATGATGCAATATCTTTCAAGAAATTGGAAAATGGAAATTATGAGGTGGGGGTGCATATTGCAGACGTGTCTCATTATGTTATTCCCGATAGCCAACTAGACAAAGAGGCATTCGAGAGAGGAACATCGGTATATTTGGTCGACAGAGTTATCCCGATGCTCCCTGAGCGACTTTCAAACAATTTGTGTTCACTTAGACCTAACGAAGACAAGCTTTGTTTCTCGGCCGTATTTGAGCTTGATGAGCGGGCCAATGTTTTGGATCAATGGTTCGGTAGGACCGTCATTCACTCCGACCGTCGATTCAGCTATGAAGAGGCGCAGGAAATCATTGAAGGAAAAGAAGATGAACTTTCAGAGCCCATTTTAAAATTGAACGAATTAGCGTATATCCTTCGTGAGCGAAAATTTAAGAGCGGAGCGATCAGTTTTGAAACGGAAGAAGTGAAGTTTCTATTGGATGATAACGGAAAACCTTTGGGTGTATATACAAAAGTCCGTAAGGATGCGCATAAGCTGATTGAGGACTTCATGTTATTAGCGAACAGAAAAGTTGCCGAATACATCGGCAAGCAAGGAAAAGGCAAAAGCAAATTAACCTTTGTATATCGATTCCATGATGTTCCGAACACGGAGACCTTGACAAGCTTTTCTCAATTCGCGTCCCGTTTTGGGCACAGGCTTAGTTTTAAATCCGACAAGGAGACTGCGAAATCCTTGAATATGATGATGGAACAGATCGAAGGTAGTAAGGAACAGAATTTATTGACTTCTTTGGCGATCCGTTCGATGGCTAAGGCAATTTATACGACTAAAAAAGCTTCCCATTACGGACTAGCCTTTGATTACTATACGCACTTTACCTCCCCTATCCGTCGATATCCGGATGTAATGGTGCATAGGTTGCTCCAATATTACCTAGATGGAGGCAAAAAGGTGAATACCGAACATTACGAGAAGATGTCAGAGCATTCTTCCCAAATGGAAAAGAAAGCCGCTGAGGCGGAAAGAGCTTCCGTGAAGTATAAACAAGCAGAATATCTTCAAAACCAGATCGGCACGGAATATACAGGAATTATTTCCGGCGTAACAGAATGGGGAATGTATGTGGAGATCGAGGAGAACAAATGCGAGGGCATGGTGAGGTTAAGGGATATTACCGATGATTTTTACACCTTGGATGAGAAGAATTATGCCATTATAGGTCAACGCAAGAAAAAGGTATATCAATTGGGCGATGAGGTTCAGATCAAAGTGAAGAAGGTTGACCTGGATAAGAGGCAGATCGATTTTACGTTGATTAGTTAGTTTTGAAAACTTTAAAAAAAACTTTATACTCAACTCTTTACGATATCGATTATTCTTTATATCTTTGCGGACTTAAAATATTTTTTTAACAAAAAACTCTAAAAGAAAACAGGTAAATGCCTACTATTCAACAATTAGTTAGAAAAGGTAGAGTAGCTCTGGTAGACAAGAGTAAGTCACCAGCGTTGGACTCATGTCCACAGCGAAGAGGTGTATGTACGCGTGTATATACTACTACCCCTAAAAAACCAAACTCAGCAATGCGTAAAGTAGCTCGTGTTCGTTTAACGAATGGAAAAGAAGTGAATGCTTACATTCCAGGAGAAGGACACAACTTACAAGAGCACTCTATCGTGTTAATCCGTGGTGGTCGTGTTAAAGATTTACCGGGAGTTCGTTACCACATCATCCGTGGTGCATTAGATACTTCAGGTGTAGCAGGTCGTAACCAACGTCGTTCTAAATACGGAACAAAACGCCCTAAACCAGGACAGGCAGCTGCTCCAGCAAAAGGAAAAGGTAAGAAATAATTAAACGGAGGAAAATAAAATGAGAAAAGCAAAACCAAAAAAGAGAATCATTTTACCTGATCCAAAGTTTAATGATGTTCAGGTAACACGTTTCGTAAACAACATGATGTTTGACGGTAAGAAATCTATCGCCTATTCAATCTTTTACGATGCAGTAGAATTAGTAGAAAACAAAACACAAGAGAACGGTTTAGAGACTTGGAAAAAAGCTTTGAACAACGTAATGCCTGCAGTAGAGGTTAAATCTCGTCGTGTTGGTGGTGCCAACTTCCAAGTTCCTATGGAAGTACGTCCGGAGCGTAAAATCGCTTTGGGTATGAAATGGTTAATCTCTTACGCTCGCAAACGTGGTGAAAAAACTATGTTCGAGAAATTAGCAGGAGAGATCATTTCAGCTTCTAAAGGTGAAGGTGCTGCTGTTAAGAAGAAAGAAGATACGCACAAAATGGCGGAAGCTAACAAAGCGTTCTCACACTTCAGATTCTAATTTTGAACACAACGATTCAAATATGATACACCGACTTTAGATAATTGAAATTATTCATTATCAAAGTCGGTGTATTTTTTTCAAAAATACTATGGCAAAAGACTTAAAATTAGTAAGAAATATTGGTATCGCTGCACACATCGATGCTGGTAAAACTACAACTACAGAGCGTATTTTGTTCTACTCTGGTGTTAACCACAAGTTGGGAGAGACTCACGAAGGATCTGCAACTACTGACTGGATGGCACAAGAGCAAGAGCGTGGTATCACCATTACCTCTGCTGCGGTAACCGTATTCTGGAACTACCGTAATAAAAAATACCAAGTAAACGTAATTGATACTCCTGGACACGTTGACTTTACAGTTGAGGTGAACCGTTCTTTACGTGTACTTGACGGACTAGTATTCTTATTCTCTGCAGTTGATGGTGTTGAGCCTCAATCAGAGACTAACTGGCGTTTAGCTGATGGATACAAAGTTCCTCGTATTGGTTTCGTAAATAAAATGGACCGTTCAGGTGCTGACTTCTTGAAAGTTGTAAAACAAGTAAAAGATATGTTAGGATCTGAGGCTGTTGCGCTTCAATTACCTATCGGTGCGGAAGACGATTTCAAAGGTGTGGTTGACTTGATCAACAACCGTGGTATCGTTTGGAACGACGCTGATAAAGGAATGACTTTCACGGAAGTTCCTATCCCTGACGATATGATCGACGAGGTTGCTGAATACCGTGAGAAATTATTGGAAGCTGTTGCTGGATACGATGAGTCTTTGATGGAGAAATTCTTCGAAGATCCAGATTCATTGACTGAACGTGAAATCTTAGACGCTTTACGTAAAGCGGTATTGGATAACGCAATCGTTCCTATGGTTTGTGGTTCATCTTTCAAAAACAAAGGTGTTCAAACCATGCTTGACTTCGTAATGGAGTTATTGCCTTCTCCTCTTGATCAAGAGGCGGTTAAAGGTACTAACCCGAATACTGGTGAAGAAATCGTTCGTAAACCTTCTGAGGCTGAACCATTCGCAGCATTAGGTTTCAAGATTGCTACTGACCCATTCGTAGGTCGTTTATGTTTCGTACGTGCATATTCAGGTGTATTAGAGGCTGGTTCTTATGTATTGAACACGCGTTCAGGAAACAAAGAGCGTATCTCTCGTATCTTCCAAATGCATGCTAACAAGCAGAACCCTATCGAAAGAATCGGTGCTGGAGATATAGGTGCGGTAGTAGGTTTCAAAGACATCAAAACTGGTGATACACTTTGTGACGAGAAAAACCCTATCGTTCTTGAGTCAATGGTATTCCCTGAGCCGGTAATCGGTTTAGCTATCGAGCCTAAAACTCAAGCTGACGTTGATAAATTAGGTATTGGTTTAAGTAAATTGGCTGAAGAGGATCCTACCTTCGTGGTTAAAACTGACCAAGAAACTGGTCAAACAGTTATCTCAGGTATGGGTGAGCTTCACCTTGATATCTTGATCGACCGTTTGAAACGTGAGTTCAAAGTAGAGGTTAACCAAGGTGCTCCTCAAGTAGCATACAAAGAGTCTATCAACGGTACTTCTGAGCACCGTGAGGTATACAAAAAACAATCAGGTGGTCGTGGTAAATTCGCGGATATCAAAGTTGTTATCTCTCCTGCAGATGAGGATTGGGATGTTGTTAAGAGCCCTCTTCAATTCGTTAATGAGATCGTTGGTGGTGCTATTCCAAAAGAATACATTCCTTCTGTTCAGAAAGGTTTCGAATCTTCGATGAACAATGGTGTATTGGCTGGTTACCCACTATCAGGTATGAAAGTTCGTTTGATTGATGGATCTTTCCACGCAGTCGATTCAGACTCATTATCTTTCGAGTTAGCAGGTAAAATGGCTTACCGTCAGGCATTACCTAAATGTCAACCAGTATTAATGGAACCTATCATGAAAGTGGAGGTATTAACTCCAGAAGAAAACATGGGTGATGTTATGGGTGACTTGAACCGTCGTCGTGGTCAGATGCAAGGTCTTGACTCACGTAATGGTGCACAGGTAATCAAAGCATTGGTACCTCTTTCTGAGATGTTCGGATATGTTACTCAATTACGTACAATCACTTCAGGTCGTGCAACTTCTACCATGGAATTTGACCACTACGCTGAAGCTCCTCGTAACGTAGCTGAGGAAGTAATCGCGAAATCAAAAGGAAAAATCAAGAATATTGAAGACTAATTCCTTCGAATAAAAAACAAACCGATCCCTGATTGTTAATAGCTCTAATCAGGGGTCATTTTAAAATCAAATACATAAGATGAGCCAAAGAATCAGAATCAAATTGAAATCTTACGATTACAATTTAGTTGACAAATCAGCTGAGAAAATCGTAAAAACGGTAAAACCTACAGGTGCAGTTGTTAGTGGACCAATTCCATTGCCTACTGAGAAAAAAATCTATACGGTATTACGTTCACCACACGTTAACAAAAAAGCACGTGAGCAATTCCAATTATGTTCTTACAAGAGATTGTTAGACATCTATTCATCAAACTCAAAAACAGTTGATGCGTTGATGAAATTAGAATTACCTTCAGGTGTTGAAGTTGAAATCAAAGTGTGATAGATTTCATTTAGAAAAACAAGAAGGTGTCTAAAAAGGCACCTTCTTCTGTTTTATAGCTTTCTGGAGCTCCATTATAATTTCATGAGCAATATTAGGCTGCAAGTCGATGTTTTGTACTTTTCAGCATGTTGATGGCTTGATTTATCGCAAATAGGGAGTTTTTGCCACCTGGTTTACCGATAAAAGCTTTGTCTTTCCACTTTTTTGCCCATTTTCTGAGGTTATGGGCAATGGCCATCAAACCGAATTCCACAGCGACTTTATCCAGTCCTTTCATTGTGAACCGGGTAAACCTGTTGTTGCTTTTCATCTGACC
>NZ_PEAZ01000081.1:0-22048 GCF_002734245.1 Sphingobacterium sp. 1.A.4 | reverse complement strand
CGATGCAAAACGGTTACATTGAACGTTTCAACCGCACATTTCGGGAAAGTATCCTGGATGCCTACCTCTTTGAAGATACACAGCAAGTACAGATACTTGCAGAAGAATGGATTCAGGATTACAACTACAAAAGACCACATGAGTCATTGGGAGGAAAGACACCAATGGAATACGATGCCCTGCCGGCGGCATGTTATCAATAGGTCAACTTTAAAAAAGATTGACCTATTGATAACAACTATTTTTAAATTTGAAAACTCGCCTGGATGCCAGTCCGAAAATAGGGAGGGTTACAAAGGGATTGACCAAACTATTAATCACAGTTCAATGGAATAACCAAAACTGGGACTGTTGCTTTACGAATCAAGGCTTCAGATACCGATCCGGAAAGGAAATGATCAAATCCTGTTCGGCCATTGTTGCCTACGATAATGAGATCGGCAGTCCATTCTTTGGCCACACTAAGTATTTCATCCCTGATATCTCCCACACGGTTAAATGTAAATGTTTCTTTTGCGTCCAGGAATTCATCTGCCACTCTGTTAAGGTAGTCTTGGGATGCCTGTTGTTGGATCTCTGAAACTTCAGGAACAATGATGGGTTGCTGACCTAAAAGTGGGTCTACACCATAAGCAGTCGGGGAGGTAGGCGGAACTACGGTAACCAATGCCAAGGATGGTTGGATATTGGTGACGATCTGTTTGGTATAGTCGATAGCCCGTTGAGAACATGGTGTCTCATCGATAGCTAATAATATGCGGGAGAATTTTAATGATGCCATTTTTTTTTAGTATTTAGTAATTAGTATTTAGTAATTAGTATTTAGTAATTATTATTTAGTAATTATTATTTAGTAATTATTATTTAGTAGTTAGACTGTAGGGTCTATAATCTAGTGTCTATTATCTATAATCTTTAATGCTATAAACTAATGTACGAAAAAAAAACGTGGTTTACTTGGGGAAAAAAAAACGTCATTGCGAGCCTCCACGTCATTGCGAGGAACGAAGCAATCTTTCGATAGGTGTAATGATTGCTTCGTTCCTCGCAATGACGGTATGGTCCTCGCAATGACGGTAAAATCCTCGCAATGAGGGTGTGTTCCTCGCAATGACGATCTAAAACTTTATCAATTAATCGTTAAATCAACTTAAACATTGAATCTGAAGTGCATAATATCACCATCCTCAACGACATACGTCTTTCCTTCTACAGCTAGTTTTCCGGCTTCTTTAACCGCTGCCTCCGATCCATAATTCACGAAATCTGCGTACTTGATCACCTCCGCGCGTATAAACCCTTTTTCAAAATCCGTATGAATCACACCAGCTGCTTGTGGTGCAGTAAATCCTCTTTCAATCGTCCAAGCACGTACTTCCTGCACACCTGCCGTAAAATAAGTCGCCAAGTCCAACAACGAATAAGACGCACGGATCAATTTATAAACACCAGATTCTTCCAAACCAAGATCTTCCAAGAACATCTTACGCTCTTCATAATCTTCTAACTGTGCAATCTCCGATTCAATCTGTGCTGAAATAATCAATACCTCTGCATTTTCATCCTTCACAGCCTCTTTTACACGCTCCACATACGCATTTCCTGTATTCACAGAAGCTTCATCCACATTACATACATAAAGCACCGGCTTGATGGTCAACAAGGTAAGATCCTCAATAAACTCAAAGTCCTCAACCGAAATAGGAGCAGTACGGGCAGATTTTCCAGCTTCCAAATGTTCCTTCACAACAGAAAGGATCTCAAAAGTGCGTTTAGCATCCTTATCTCCACCTGTCTTCGCCATCTTCTCTACCTTTTGGATGCGTTTAACCACTGTATCCAAATCTTTCAGTTGCAATTCGGTATCAATGATCTCCTTATCACGGATAGGATCTACCGAACCATCCACATGGATCACATTTCCATCATCAAAACAACGTAAAACATGGATGATCGCATTGGTCGTACGGATATTTCCCAGGAATTGGTTTCCTAGACCTTCACCTTTGGAAGCCCCCTTAACCAAACCAGCGATATCAACAATCTCAATGTTGTTCGGAACAATACGTTGAGGATTTACCAATTCTGCTAATTTGTTCAAACGCTCATCCGGAACAGTGATCACACCCACGTTCGGTTCAATCGTACAGAACGGAAAGTTTGCTGCCTGCGCTTTCGCATTGGATAAACAGTTAAATAAGGTTGACTTGCCCACATTCGGTAGGCCTACGATACCACATTGTAATGCCATAAGTAATTTATGTTAAAATTGCGACAAAGATAAGAAAATGAAGCCACAATTTAGAAGGACATTTTTCTATTCCCTAAAGCAGGATTACATCAAAATTTTACAAAATTTAACATTTTACCGATTAATCCTTGGCGGTCATTTCAAAGTCATAGAATCAAAATAAGGCAGACCATAAGGTCTTTAATAAAAGATAGATCAAGAGGTCTTTAATGATAAGGAGGATATTATGAAAAAATTATTTTACGCAGCATTATTTCTTGGAGCTTTCGTTTTTGCTAATCCGGCAAATGCCCAAATCAATGTAAGCTTCAATATTGGCGTACAACCTAATTGGGGTCCGGTTGGATACGATTATGCCAGATATTATTATATCCCCGAAATTGATGTGTATTATGATGTGTCGAACAGGTATTACCATTATTACGACGGTAGACGCTGGGCAAGACACAGGTCTTTGCCGGGACGTTATGGACATGTAGATCTGTACCGCACTTACAAAGTGGTGATCAATGATTCCAATCCGTGGCGGAACCATCGTTCGTACTACGATCGTTATCATAGATATTCCAGGAATTATTCCCAGGTAAACCTAAGGGATGGCCGTGGAAATAATAAATATTATAAAGACCGCGAAAAGCATTACCGTAAAATGGAAAAAGAACGTAATAAATACCATAAGAAAATGGATAAACATTACAGAAAACATAGAGGGAGAGATTAGTGTGTAAGTTTAATTGTAGGAAAGCCGCTTCTTAACGTAAGTTCTGAGGCGGTTTTTCTTTTCCATGTAGCCGAAAAACCACTTTTAAAAGGCTTGGATTTTCCTGCTTTTGGTTATATCGGATAATTCGTACTTTTGTGAAAATTTAAACGTATTCATTGGCTATGTTGAAGAAGTATTTTGCTGGTATAGTCGCCATTTCTGTTTTTACAACCCTTTTTTCCTGTCATAATATTATTGGCTCCACCAAGGATGACCTACAGGATTCCGTATTAATAGAAAATGAAGAGGAAGAGCTGGTTGCCAAAAAGGATACGGTAAAACTCATGGATATCCTGGATTCCTTAAACCGGGGTAAAATCACTTTCCCAGCATTGGATTCCATCAATAAGATTGATCCTAAAGTTGCCAAACGTCGATTCAGGGATAGTATTTACAACGAACTGAATAAAAAAGAAAAACATATCTACCTGACTTTTGATGATGGACCTTTGATCGGTTCTCGTGCTATTGATTCCATCGCCACCTTCAAACATGCCAAAGTGAATGCTTTTGTTGTCGGGAGACATGCCAACATGAGCAAACGCCTCAAGAATGACCTTCAACGTTATAAAGACAACCCGTTGGTGGAAGTCTATAACCACAGCTATACGCATGCAGCAAACCGTTTTCATGCCTTTTATTCCAACCCGGATATGGCTTATGCTGATTTTGCCAAGTGTGAAACTGATCTGGGTTTGACCCATAAGATCGTGCGCATGCCGGGAAGAAACATCTGGTTGTTCGATGATACCAGAAGAATCGACCTCGCATCAGGCGGTCAGACAGCTGATCTATTGGGCATCAATGGATATAAGATCTACGGATGGGATGTGGAATGGAAGATCAATGGGCTATCAGGAAATCCTGTTCAGTCCGTGAATGAGATCTATACGCGTATAAAAAATATGTTGGGCAATAAATCAACTTTAAAACCCAATAATGTGGTGTTGCTGATGCATGATGATATGTTCCAAAATGTGAAAGGACAGCATTTGCTAACCAGTTTGATCGATAGTTTGAAACAACATAAAGACTATAAGTTTGAATTTATGAGTAATTACCCGGTAAAATACTAGGTTTTTAGCCCCTTGTTTAAACTTTTGTGGTCAATTTAGGTTTAATGAGATATGACCATCAAACAACTGTTCAAAAAAATTCTTCCGTTTGCCAAACCGTATAAAAACCTCATTTTTTATACCCTTTTATTAACGGTGGTAGGGTCATTCGCCGCACAGGTAAATGCCTTTATCCTTAAATATACCGTTGATACCATCAGTGAGCTATTGGTAAATAAAACCCCGCTCCGACAGGGCTTGTCCTTGCTAGGCGTGATTTCAGCCATCCTTTTAGGAAAGGAAATCATCTATTCCATTGTGCAGTTCGGTCAGAAGTTCTATGGAGAGAAATTGCGGATCATGATTGCCCGTGACTTTTCCCAAGCCATCGTCAATAAGATCCTGACCTATAAAATGGCCTTCTATACCTCCAGCATCAATGAATCCGGAAAACTACAGACCCGTATTGATGCCGGTATCAGTTCCCTAACCAGATTGGTCCAAAACTTTTTCATCGATATCATGCCCCTGTTCGCCAATGCGATTGTCGCCTTGGTCTGTATGTTCTTGGCCAATTTCTATGTGGGTTTGGTGGGGCTTTTTATCATACCTATCTATTTCTATGTTTCCCAGATGCAAGCAAACCGTCTTTCGGGATTTCGGAGGAACATGCGGAAATACCGGGAGAACAAAAGTAACCAGATCATCAACCTGATCGATTCCATTACCGTAATCAAATCTTTCGTCAGGGAAGATATCGAAGCGGAAAGGCATAAAGAGATCCAATATGAAATGACGGAGAACCAGATGGCGACCCGCAAGACCAGTTTCCTTTTTGATAGCATCAAAGGATTTGTCGAGCAGATCGGGGTGGTTATCGTGATTATCCTAACGGCCTATTTTGTATTGAACGAACAGATGTCCATCGGGGCTATCATGTTCCATATCATGTTGTTCAACAACGTTTCAGCACCGATCAGGCAGTTGCATAGGATCTATGATGAGGTCAATGATGCCTTGATCTATTCGGAGAGCTTCTTCGAAATCCTGGAAGATGAAGGCCAAAAGGAACCATCTGGAAATTATAAACCTGCCCATATCCGCGGGCTGATCGAGATCAAGGATGTTACCTTCTCTTATCCGAATGGCCATCAGGCATTGACCGATGTCAACATGACCATCCAGCCGAACCAGAACACGGCTTTGGTGGGATTATCCGGTGCAGGAAAGAGTACCATCATCAATCTTTTGGATAAATTCTATGAGCCTTCCTCCGGACAGATCCTGCTGGATGGGGTCGATCTTAAAGAATATGACACCGATTTTTTAAGGGAAAATGTAGGGTTGGTTTTGCAACGAAACCACATCTTCAAGGGCAGTATAGAAGACAATATTCGCTATGGAAAAACGGAAGCCAGCTTAGAAGAGGTTCAGGAAGCTGCTAAAAAGGCCTATATCCATCAGCAGATCCTGGAATTACCAAACGGATACGATTCAGAAGCACATCTGTTATCAGGTGGGCAGCAGCAGCGGATTGCCATCGCCCGGATGTTCCTGAAAAATCCGCCGATCATCTTTTTGGATGAACCTACGGCTAACCTGGATGCCATTGCCACCGAGCAGATCAAGAACAGTTTGGATGCGATCAAGGTCGGTCGAACCGTGATCATTGTTTCCCATAGTATTTCACAGATCATTGATTCTGAACATATCATCGTAATGGAAAAGGGTAGGGTTGTGGAAGATGGAACACACGAGGAACTGTTCGATCAACATGGAACCTACCATCAGATTTTCAGTGCGATGGCCAATAGCTTGAACATTCATAAGATCACCGAGTCCATGAAAGAAGATTAGCAATATATTTTTCCAGTCCAAAATCAATTTTAGGCGTGTTTTTTGTGTAACAACAAAAAGATCGTTAGACGGAAAGTTATATGCTATACCCACTATTAAAATCCTATGTTAAGTTTGGATTGAACTGGTATGTCACAGAATGGCAAATCAAGAACCTGGAATTCGTCGACCAGAAGAATCCGGCATTGCTAGTATCCAATCATCCCAATTCCTTTTTTGATGCCTTGGTGATTGCTGTACACTCACCAGCGGAAATCCTTTTTCTTGCGCGTGGGGATGCCTTTAAAAAACCGATCGCCAATTGGGCATTGCGGACCTTCTTTATGCTGCCCATCTACAAAAGGAACGATGATGAGCAAGCTGATATCATGAATGCTTTTACCATGGATGAATGTGTGAAGGAACTGAGTAAGGGCAACAAGATCCTGATCTTTCCGGAAGGCGTATCCCGAAATCAACTGACCTTACAGCCCTTTATGTTCAAAGGCATGACCATGTTGATCGAAAGGGCCATCCAACGGGATATTCCGCTACAGATTCAGCCTTACGCCTTGGGTTATAGTTCCTTTGATGAAGTACCTAAAGCGGTGTCCATTGAAGGCATGTCGCCGATCGACTCCACCAATTACCTTTCCGGACCTAACCAGGTGGAAACCGAGAAAATCATGATGGATCTTCGGGAGAAGTTGGAATTTAACCTGACAGGCGAATTCCTGACACCGAGCCAGAAAAAACAACAAAAAGTATGGATAAAAATCCCTGCCCAGATTGGGTATTATACGCATAATTGGTTCTACCAATTGGTGAAAAAACAGATCAAGAAAAAGACGGAAGGCAGCATATTTTATGATTCCCTTCTTTTTGGGGTATTGCTGTTCGGATATCCGATTCTGATTTTCCTATTGAGCATCATCCTGGGAAATATCTTCAATTTCACCACAGGATTCCTGTTCTTTATCCTGATGCCGGTATTTTCTTATTGCTGGGTGAATTACAGCCCCATAAAAAAGCAAGAGTATGTTCCGGAAGGAAGAGGGAATGCCCTTAGGAAATAGCCTTTTTACCCGGTCTTAATTTTTGCATCAGTCTCTTGCCGAATTTAAAAGCCAAATACAGCAGGATTAGCACGATGATAATCGCAAGTACGGGCAGAAAGACGGCGAAAATACTCATGATGGTCGAGAAGATCGTCTCTACGGTAGAAATCAGAGGATTGGCGATTCCCGCGGTTGTTCCAGTAGATGCAGCTCGAGTTCCGGCCATGGCCGAACTGATGGTGGCTGCTGTTCCACCGCCGGCAATAATGGCCAGGGCCCATTGTGTCCAAGCATTCAATTCCGTAAACTGGGATGCTACTAATAGGGAACCGGCTACAGTAGCCAATGGAACTGAAATACTGTCCAACGCGTTGTCGACATAAGGGATATAATAGGCAAGAATTTCGATCAAAGTGGCGATTCCAGTGGCAATCACTGCGGGTAGACCTCCGATCCAAGCATAGGCGTCATTCACAGGGATCCAGCCCATGAAAGTTCCCAGACTAATGAAAAAGATGGGTAGAAATATTCGAAAGCCAGTTGCAGCGGCCAACCCAACACCAACAAATAGTGATAATATATAGGGAATGTATTCGGTCATAAGAGGATTTTTGATTTTCTACATCAAAAATCCATCCAATTATCCTTTTAAATTAACCTTCCAGTTCCATGATCTCTTCCGCCAGATTCTCCCAATCAGCTTGAAGTTTATCAAAGCTTGCTTTTTCAGAATTATAACGACGGGTATGATCTTGCAATTTAACAGCATCGCTGTAAACTTCTTCTTTCGCCAATTCCACCTCCAAATCCTTCACCAAGATTTCCTGTAGCGCAATCTTTTCCTCTAAAGCAGCCAATTCCTTGTTCTTTTTCTGCAGTAATCGCTTGTTATCTTCCGTTGGTGCGGCCTTTACTTTCTTAGGTTCTTCTTTCACTTTCTTTGCCGCAGGTTCTTCCGCTTTCACGACCCGCTTAGCAGACCAAGCTTCATATTCCTGATAGGTTCCCGGATATTCCTTGATCTTTTTATCCTCGATATACCAGATTTTATTCGCAACATTTTCCAGGAAATAACGGTCGTGGGAAACCACAATGAATGTTCCTTCGTATTGTTGCAACGCTTGGATCAGGATGTTTACCGAAGCCATATCCAAGTGGTTGGTTGGCTCATCCAGTACCAAGAAATTCGCATCTGCGGTTAGGGCTTTTGCCAAGGCCACCCTGGATTTTTCACCTCCAGAAAGCACCTTGATCTTCTTGAACACATCATCACCCGTAAAAAGGAAACAACCCAAAATAGAACGCAATTCCGTTTCGGTATGTTTTGGCGCAAAGGCCACCAGTTCTTGTAGGATGCTATTTTCCAAGTGCAGGGCCTCTAATTGATGCTGCGCAAAGAAGGTCTGCGAAACATTGTGCCCTTTGGTGGAAGTACCTTCATAATCGTTGTCGGCATCGGCTACAATCCGTAATAGGGTGGATTTACCTTTACCATTCGCACCGATCAAAGCAATCTTGTCGCCTTTTTCGATCAGCGCATCGGTATTCTTTAAAATCTCCAGGTTAGGGTATGATTTGGAAATGTTTTCCATGGTCACGACATGCCTGCCTGAAGGTTTGGAAAACTTAAAGCTGAAGTTTACTTCCGGGTTGTCATCATCCACCTCGTCCACCTTTTCCATCCGATCCAAGGCTTTGATCCGCGATTGAACCATTTTCGCCTTACTGGCCTTTGAACGGAAACGCTCGATCAAACGCTCTTCCTGCTTGATCTTGGCCTGTTGGTTTTTGAATTGATTACTCTGAATCTCTTCCCGCAGGGATTTCTCCTCCAGGTAGAACGTGTAATTCCCGGCATAGATGGTCAGTTTTCCTTTTCGGGATTCCACGGTTTTATTGATGATCCTATCCAAGAAATAACGGTCGTGGGATACAATTACGATTGCCCCTTCAAATGCCTGCAGGTAAGTTTCCAGCCATTTGATGGACGGAAGGTCCAAGTGGTTGGTCGGCTCATCCAGTAGGAGGATATCAGGAGTCTGCAATAAGATCCGGGCAAGCATCACGCGCATCCGCCAACCTCCAGAAAAGGTAGCCAAAGGACGTTTTTGTTCCTCTTCGGAAAATCCCAGACCGGCTAGAATCTCATGGGCGCGAAATTCAATGCTATACCCATCCAAAGCCTCAAATTCCATCTGTTTATCGCTCAGTTTGTTGAGGATATCATCGGAATAATCGGTCTCTAGTTTTAGCAATAACTTTTCGATTTCGGTATGCAGCTGGTTCTGGCGCTCGAAAGCTTCCATGGCAACATGCAGAATGCTTTTATCCGAATGGTAGGACAATAGATCCTGGTTCAGATAACCGATCTTCAGGTCCTTGGCCATGGAAATGCTACCACTGGTCGGCGCATAATCGCCCACGATGAGTTTCAGCAAGGTTGATTTTCCTGCCCCATTGGCTCCGATTAAACCGGCTTTGTCCCCAGGTTTGATGTGCCAATTTGCTTCATCATACAATGCACGTGCTCCAATTTCGAATGTTAAGTTATTTATAGATATCATTTCGGATGCAAAAGTAATGAATATTTCTCCATCTTTGGCTACATTTGCAGGTATGTATAAGCTCGTAAAACCATTTTTCTTTTCAATGAACCCGGAGAAGGCGCATCATACGGTGACCGGAGGGCTTCATGTATTCAATAAAATCTGGGGATCTAAGGCCTTGTTGAAATCGCTTTACAGCGTGGAAGATCCGCGATTGGAAACCAAGGTGTTCGGATTGACCTTCAAGAACCCAGTGGGTTTGGCTGCAGGATTCGATAAGAATGCGGAGTATATTGAGGACATGGCAAAGTTGGGATTTGGTTTTATTGAGATCGGTACGGTTACTCCAAAGCCACAGCCGGGAAATGATAAACCGCGGATGTTTCGATTGGTTAACGATTCGGCCTTGATCAATAGGATGGGTTTCAATAATCAGGGAGCAGATGTGGCGGCGGAACGATTGAAGCATCTGAAGGATCGGAATGGGCTTATTATTGGGGGGAATATCGGAAAGAATAAGGTGACACCAAATGAAGAGGCGGTCAATGATTATATCTATTGTTTCCATGCGCTGTATGAGCATGTGGATTATTTTGTGGTGAATGTGAGTTCGCCAAATACGCCTGGGTTAAGGGATTTGCAGGAGAAAGAGCCATTGAAGCATATTCTGAATACCTTGCAGCAATTGAATACGGAGAAGGCTTCGCAGAAACCGATTTTGTTGAAGATTGCACCGGATTTAACGGATTCGCAGCTGGATGATATTGTGGAGATTGTGATGGATACGAAGATTGCGGGGGTGATTGCTACGAATACGACGATTTCTAGGGAAGGGTTAAGGAGTGATGCGGAATTGGTTAAAGAGGCTGGGGGAGTGAGTGGTGCGCCATTGACGAAGCGGTCTACGGAGGTGATTAGGTATTTGTCGGAGAAGTCTGGGAAGGCTTTCCCGATTATTGGGGTTGGAGGTATTCATTCTGCGCAGGATGCGTTGGATAAATTGGATGCTGGCGCGAGTTTGGTTCAGGTGTATACCGGATTTATTTATGAGGGACCTGGATTGGTAGGGGATATTTGTAAAGGGATTTTGAAGAGACGGGGGTAGGGATTGCGTCATTGCGACTATATCGTCATTGCGAGGAGGTACGACGAAGCAATCTTTGAACTTTGTCATCCTGAGCGGACTTTGTCATCCTGAGCGTAGTCGAAGGATCTGTACGGTTGCTTACGAACAGATGCTTCGACTACGCTCAGCATGACATGCGGGAAGATTGCTTCGTGCCTCGCAATGACGCAACCTCCTCGCAATGACGCCTAATAAAACCAAAAAAGCCGGAGAACTCCGGCTTTTTCATTATTAATTGTTAGTGTAAAAGACTTTATTGTTTTTCCAGGATATACTTATCCTTCAATGGTCCCTCAATAGGCTTCCCGTCCTGATCCAAAGAAAACAACCTGTTTTCTCCGACCTTCAACTTCATATTCACTTCCTTGCCCATCAGGTGCACCACACTTCCATTATCATGCCACATAAACTTCCCGGTATCTTCCACCTTGGTATCTCTTTCCTGATAAACACCCATATAACTAAACGTCTCATCATTATTCAAAACAATGGTCGTCTCTATACCCGGACAATCCGCACAAGGAACAACCCCTTTATAGGTTCCATTCCAATCCAAGGAATTCTGCGAATTGTGCGCATGATCTGCATGAGCAGTGGCTGTCGTATCCGGAGATACCAATTCCGAAGTGTCCTTCGTTTCAAATTGCTTTTTATTATTGGAGGTACAAGCGCTAAAAGAAATCAACGCAATGACCCCCATTGCCAAAAATGTGTTTCTCATACTTTTATTAAAAGTTTACCTAATTTACTAAAATTCTTCGATTAAGATGTAATATATAGTAGTTTGTTACATAATTTTTCTTATAATATAATGAATAAGCTACATTTTATACAATTTGCGCCCATTAAATTATTTATTAGTTCAAAATTGTAAAATAATCGATATTTCCTCTTTTATTATTCAATTGTAACAAAGGAAATCCAAACCTATACTTACTAGAAAAATCATGAATAATTAACAATTTCCACATGTTGGAGGTACTGAATGAAGTAAATAAACTTATAAATCAGCTTGTATAAGAAAAACAGGTTAAATCTTTATTAATTTCTTCGGATCAAAAGCATGGTTCAATGGGCCATTTCCCTTTCCGATCTCCAGGTCTACTGCTGCAGCAATTGCCTGATGTGTATAAAAAATCCCTTTTTCACAAGCCGTTTCCAAATCTTCGCCTAGTGCCAAATAACTAGCTATGGCCGATGAAAGTGTGCAACCTGTACCATGTGTATTCCGACTTTCTATCCTTTCCGTTTCAAAAATCTTCACATCCTTATCCCTTTGGACCAACATACTACTAAGCACATCCGAATCCAGATGCCCCCCCTTCAATAGCACTGCTTTAGCACCCAAATCCAAGGCCGCAGAGGAAATACTTTCCATGTCGGCCAACTCCTTAACCGTTTCTCCCAATAAATAGGATATTTCGGGAAGGTTCGGGGTCAACAGGTCCACTAAAGGAAAAATATACTGCTTTACACGCATCAAACAATCTTCCTCCATAAGCCTATGCCCACTACTGCTGATCATCACCGGGTCCATCACCACTTTCCCCTGATAATCCTGCAAAAATTCCGCTAAGAAAGCAACATCATCCGCCTGATACAACATCCCGATTTTTATCACATCCGGATAACAATCTTCAACTATCGAAATAAGCTGTTGTTGGAAAATAGCAGGGGGTAGGGCGAAGACCGATTTAACACCTAGGCTATTCTGGATGGGTAAAGCTGATAGGACATTAACAGCATAACAGCCCAATGAACCGATGGTTTTATTGTCGGCCTGAATGCCGGCACCTGCAGACCCATCAAAGCCTGCAATGCTCAACACCGAAGGAACCCGAAAGCTGGTCTTTTCCTTCATGCTTCCAAAGATATTCTGGTCTTCTCCTTCATGCTCCCAAAGATATTAAACTTTCATCAACTCTTTTAGCCTTAACACCGTATCGCGATCCTTTTGCCGCTCACTTTCCGATAGGATATCCCAAGGGATCATAGAGGGATGAAGTTTCAACTGATCATCCCGCACTTCGCCAAAATCCCATCCCTGGATATAGCGATGTGCCATCCAACGGTTATGTTCGATCATGGCCAAAGTTTCCAGGTCATCCCCTTCAAAATCCAAGCTGGATGGATCTGGATCAACCAGAGGTTTGCCTGTCAGCAAAAATTTATAGATGATATGATCGGCCTGCGTCCTGGAGGCATCCTTCGCATCTTCCGATAAGGTCAACCAATCCGAAGTATAACTTGCACTCTCCGACTCGGTGCCAGCCAATAATTTCCTATAATCATCATGGATTGCCTGTGCCAATCTATCCTGTTTCTCGCCGGTAATAAATTCGATATTACAGGTCTCCTCCATATTTCCAAAGAACTGGATCCGCTTCAATTCCTCTTCCTGCGCAATCAATGACCTTAGGCCATCACCTTCTGTATTCAGACAGAAAATGGGGAAGTCCTGACCTTTGGTCCGATCCAACATTTCCAAAGCCAGGTTGAGGTTGGTCTGATCATCCGCATCGGCATGGATAACCAAACTGCGATTCCCTTGTTCCAATAATCCCGATTCTTGAAAGATGGAATTGAACGATCCCTGGAACGGGACAAAAGAATACTCAAAAATATGATGCGCCTTAGGGAACTGTTCTTCAAAAATGAGCTGCTCTGCTGCTGCATTGTTCGAAAAGACCAAAATCCTAAAATCTTGTTGGGGATCGAAGTGCAAGATCCGGAAGGCCTGAATCATCAAAGCCTTCGCATAATCAGAATAGCCGATAAAAACCAATTGCTTCAGAGGTTTCAAATCCATTCCATGCTCCCGAACTAAATGAGGAATTCGGTTGAAAAAAGAACGAGCGACCATCTTATGGATATTGAAAAAATGAAGCTCAATATTACTGCGTTCAAACCGGAGGCCGGCATTCTTCAACAGATCCACCAGCCGAGGGTTTCGAAGGTGGATGTAGCATTTCAACAACTGATCCGAAGGTTTCTTCTTCAAGATTTCCTGCACCTTTTGAACGATTTCGATCACCGTCTGTTCGTTTTCCAGAAAAACGATCAACCGGGAAGCTCTACGGATGCCCGCCTCCATTAAGGTATGTTCATCCTCCGCATTCCCATTGATGAGCAGATGTCCTTCTTTTTTGATGCTGCTGCTATTTACATGTTCCAATTCCTTTTCGATCGCAATCGCCTTTTCCTGTTGGTCTTTCTTCACGCTATGCAATAACTGTTTTCCCTTTTTCGAAATCCCCACCGAAATGGTATGCCTGTTTTTGAAAGAAGCCTTCAATAAATTCAGCTGTTCCGAAAAGACCTTTTGGATAATCTTGTATGCCCCAAACAATAGGATGAAAATACTGCCAATCTTGACCAGGATCAATTCCCAGGGAACATGATCAGGTTCCAAGGAACTTGCAGAGGGATCCCCACCAAAAACGATCTTGATGATGCGGTAGATGCGGTCCGGGATATACCGAAGCACATTACTCTCCGGAAAATACTTCGCCAATCCTATCCAGGACAAAATGATCATGGCTATGATAAATAAAATGCCTAGGAGGCCTTTCTGTCTGCGGGTTAACTTCATTCGTCGTTATCTTTTTTTCGCTGCTATTTGTTCAGATTCTGTTTTGCTTCCTTCAACAGGTTTTCCACTTCGGTCTTCAAGCCCTTATCCTTGATTTTTGCTAATTGGATTTCCGTGACGGCCAACAATCTTTTTCCAAGGTATTTCTGTTCCGGATGCTTCGAGAAATGTACCGCCAGCATGGCCCGGGATAGGGGATGATGGTTATAGGCCACCCCTAAAATCTGCAGGTTCGCATCGTTCTTGATAGGGTAGTTCTTTCGAAGCACATCCAAGATATTATTGTTGGAGTTTGGCGAAACTGTCCGTGTGTAAGGATCCTCGAAATACCAGGTATTGAAATCGGCTTTATTGCCAACATAAGGAAGGATAGAGCCGGTTTCTTCATCGTATTTCTTCCCATAGAACAATTCCAAATCATTTGTCAGTTTATCCTTGTTGATGTCGACCAATCCAGGGATTTCCCAGATATGGATGCTATTGCCTTCCATCAGACTGGTCCAGGTCATGATGTTCTTGTCGCCTGGCATGATGTACATTCTATCAAAACGTTGGTTGATAAAAGGCATGGTCAAAATATTGCCCGTTTTAGCATCAATGACTTTTACAACATAGTTCAGGTTGTCCGTGTCATCCTGAATGATGATCCGTTGGTCATCTTCGGTGAAATGGAAATTCGTGGATGTTTTGCTGACCCGGATGTTCTGTCCAAAGGATTTCTTTTTATCCAGATCCCATAACCGCATATGGTTGGCATCCTCCGAAATGGCCATGACATTGCCTTTGTTATTAAACGTGATAAAAGGGAATTCAATCGTTTTCAATTTAAGGATGGGTTGGAAGTTTTGGGTTTCCAACACCTGGGTATTACCATTTCCTTCCACCAGAACCAAATGTTTACCTGCGGGATTGAACTTCCCAGAACTTAAATTTTCCTTACCTTCTTTAAGCACCTTTTTGCTGGCAATATCGACTACTCTCCATTTCCCAGGTTCTACGATAATCGCTTTGGTAAAATCTGATGAAACCGAAAAACCAACTAAAAGTTTACTCTCTTCATAGGTTAATAATTGTTTTCCGGTAGCTACATCCCAAGCAGCGAAACTGTTTTGCGAAGTTCGGGTCAACACCTGACTTTGATCGGCATTGAAGAGATAAAGTTTGGCCTGGGTTGCAAATGGTGTTCCTTTCTGTTTACCGGTTGCCGCATCAAAAATATAGGTCTTTCCGCTGGCGCCCTTTACCAAAATATGTTTTGATTTATAGAGGACCATCATTGTTTCCAATACTTCCGGAATCCGGATAAACCCTTCGGTTTTTTCTTGGGTGTCCAAGTTTATCTTATCGATCTGCTTTTTGTTTTTATAGGAGATCAAGGCTTCATTTTCTAACTGCCCAGGAATGAAAATCTTCATATCCTTTGGCCCAAAGAATTGGGCAAGGTTCAACGGCAATGACTTTACATTTTCAATAAAGGTCTGTTTATTATTGCTGACCAAGGTTTGGGTCCAATCAGGAGAAGTAAAATCCAGATTAGATGGGTCATTTTCGATGATCTTATTCAATTTGGAAAGGTAGAATAGGTTCTCGGGAAGAGGACTGCTTTTCAATACCCTACCGGAGTTGGGATCCAATCGGCTTATGGAATTTCCACTCCCTGCAAAAAGCTCTTTGTTTACAAAACCAGCATATTGATAACCTGCACCATTGATAGGCCTTAAACTAGCCCAGGATGCACCAGTGCTGAAATTATAGGCATATAATCCATCCAGGTTATTGACCAAAATCTGGTTCCCGTCGTCTGAAAAGGTTGCTTTTGCAATACTGGAATTTAAGGACTTTTCGGTCAGCTCTTTGGCATTCCCAGCTTGGATATCAAAGAATTTAACCGTTGTTAAATCACTGTTTGGAGTATGGCTCAACACAAAGTTTTTAGAATTGCTGGAGAAATAAGCACTGTTGGCACCATACTGTGGCATATTCCATATTAATTGTTCCGACTTGGTTTCTGTATCCAATAAATAGAATGCCGTTTTAACAATAAAAATAACGTATTTACCATTTGGCGAAACTGCCAAATTATAAACAAAACTAGAATCCTGATTCGCTCGGAGTAATTCCTCCTTATCCTTTTCAATATCATAGCGAACAATGTTGTTCCGATCTTTTGCTGTAACATAGACCCGTTGCTGCGCATCGAACAAAGGATATCGGATTTGATTGATATAAATGCTATCCACTTGTCTATGGAATTTTCTATTTACGGCATCACAAACCTGAAGTACATTTTTGAACCCGCCTACATTGGCAAATCCAACGAGCCATTTACCGTTCGGGCTGAATCGCAGATTCCCATAGTTCATATTGGGCATCAGGGTCAGATCTTCTTGTACGGCCAACATGGAATTGGCAAATAATTTGGCGCTTTCATCCCCACGCCGGGTTGCCTCAGCAATATATGCGGCTCCATCGCCATACTCGCTTTCGGTCAATTTATTGATGCCAGAGGTATAAAGTGATTTCGCGAGGTTCCTTAAGGCAGAATTTCGCTGGTTCCAGGCAAATATCCCAGCGATGATGGCCATGATGGCCAAGGCCGAGATCGCTGTAGCAATGCGTTTGATGTTGCGGTTCTTTTGCTTCATCTTCTCCATCTGATAGGCCTGGTCGCGCTTGGTCAATTCACCCAATGGAACCCCTAAAATGCCGGAGATGATCTTCAGCAAGGCCAAATCCAACCGCTTTTTGTATTCCTCCACTTCCGCTTTGATCTGCTGTTGCGGAACATTATTATCGTGTAGTTGCCTTCTTAGCGCCTCTGCGGAGGTAAATCCTTCCTCTTGGCTGTGGGGGATGCGAACATCCGCAGCCAACACCTCTTCCGGTTTTGTTTCATCCACTTTCCCATCGGCATCCACATGGAATCTCAATTCTGGCGGGAAACATTGGGCATCGGTCTGAACCTCTCCGTATTCGGGTTCTCCACTGATGATCAATGCCATAACCTGTTTGGATTTTCCCGTTTGCTTGAAATAGCGGATCTCATCCCTTACATACGTGGATTTCGCCGAACGGGGCGAGCTGAGGTAGATCAGAAATTCGGAATTGTCCAAGGCAGAGGTCAAGGAATTGCTCAAACTGGAACTTGCAGAAAGTTCCTTTTCATCCTGAAAAACAGGGTAGATCTGCCGCGGAATTTCCTGTCCGGCCTTATTTTTCTTACCGATGAGATCCTCCGGGATTTCATAGGTCTCTAAAGCATGATGTAGCCAGTCTGCCCATTTGCGCCCTTCCCCCTGATTGTTTGCATGACTGTAGCTAATAAATGCTTTATATCTCTTTTCGTTTTCTTGGTTCTCCATAATTAGCTCCTTTCTCTAACACAAAAATTAATCCACAAAGTTTTTGTAACTTCTTAATAGGCTTGAATTGTTTTTATCCCGAATTTGCTACCTTTAAAAACCTTTTTTAAAACATACGATTAAACATAAACAGCAGACAGAATTAAAATATTGATCGTATTATATGCATAACAAACATTCAAAGATGTACTGGGCATTGGCAATCTCCTTGCTTTTTGCTGGTCCATCCATGGCTACTACATTTTCAGAACCTATAGCCCAGCATATCCAACAGCAGGATAGCGTGTCGGTTGTTTCCATCAGTAAGATTAACCCAACAACAGTAGAGCTATTATTATCCAATAAGCAACGTATTGCCTTGGATTTTTATGGGAACAACATCTTTCGGATCTTTCAGGACAACCATGGCGGAATCCTGCGCGATCCGCAGGCAAAACCTGAAGCCCAGATTCTGGTCGATAATCCCAGGAAATCCGTGAACCAGCTCCAGGTAGCATCTGATGCCAACATGGCTAGCATCGAAACAGCAGAACTGAAGATTGAGGTCGATAAAAAAACAACCACCTTTAAAGTTTATAATAAAAAGAACAATCAATTGGTCTTGGAATCCCTTGCCGCTTTCGCTTTCGATAAGAAGCAGGTGGTCTTGAAATTCAAGGAAAATCCAGATGAATATTTTTATGGAGGTGGGGTGCAGAACGGCAGGTTCTCCCATAAAGGGAAGACCATTCTGATCGAAAACACCAACAGCTGGACAGATGGAGGAGTTGCTTCGCCAACACCTTTCTATTGGTCAACCAAAGGCTATGGCTTTATGTGGTACACCTTCAAAAAAGGAAAATACGATTTCGGCAACAAAGAAAAATCCGTTGTCAACCTATCCCATGAAACCAATTACCTGGATGCGTTCATCACGGTGAGTGATTCACCGATCGGTTTATTGAACGATTTCTACCAATTGACCGGCCATCCGGTTTTGATTCCAAAGTTTGGATTCTACCAAGGTCATCTGAATGCGTATAACCGCGACTTTTGGAAGGAAGATGAGAAAGGGATTCTTTTTGAAGATGGTAAACGGTATAAGGAGAGTTCCAAGAATGAGGGCGGAACGAAAGAGTCCTTGAATGGAGAAAAGAACAATTATCAATTTTCTGCGCGAGCGGTGATTGATCGCTATAAGAACCATGATATGCCCTTGGGTTGGGTACTTCCGAACGATGGTTATGGAGCGGGCTATGGGCAGACCGAAACCTTGGATGGCAATATCCAAAACCTGAAGGAATTTGGGGATTATGCACGTCAGCATGGGGTAGAGATCGGTCTTTGGACTCAATCGGATTTACATCCAAAGGATTCCATTGGGGCCTTATTGCAGCGTGATATCGTGAAAGAGGTGCGCGATGCCGGGGTTCGTGTCCTGAAAACGGATGTGGCCTGGGTTGGAGCTGGATATTCCTTCGGATTGAATGGTGTGGCCGATGTGGGGCATATCATGCCTTATTATGGCAATGATGCACGACCCTTTATCATATCACTGGATGGCTGGGCCGGAACCCAACGTTATGCCGGAATCTGGTCAGGAGACCAGACAGGTGGGGTTTGGGAATATATCCGTTTCCATATTCCAACCTATATTGGTTCCGGCTTATCCGGACAGCCGAATATTACTTCGGATATGGATGGTATCTTCGGCGGGAAGAATAAAACCGTCAATACCCGCGATTTCCAATGGAAAACATTCACTCCAATGGAGCTGAATATGGACGGTTGGGGTTCCAATGAGAAATATCCGCATGCCTTGGGCGAACCGGTAGCTTCCATCAATAGGCATTACCTGAAATGGAAATCGGAGCTTATGCCTTATGCTTATAGCATTGCCAAAGAAGCTTTGGACGGAAAACCCATGATACGCGCCATGTTCCTGGATTATCCTAATCCATATACCTTAGGAACTTCTACTCAATATCAATTCCTTTACGGACCAAGTATTTTGGTGGCTCCGATCTATCAGGAGACCAAGGCAGATACCTTGGGGAATGACATCCGCAACGGGATTTACTTGCCGGAAGGGGAATGGGTGGATTATTTCTCGGGTGAAACATTTGCAGGGAACCGAATTGTGAACAATTATCAGGCGCCGATCTGGAAATTGCCTGTTTTTGTAAAACGTGGAGCTATTATTCCATTGACCAACCCGAACAATAATGTTACGGAGATCAAGAAAGATCATCGGATCTATGAGGTCTATCCATTCGGCAAGACCATCTTCAACGAGTACGATGATGATGGGGCAACGCAGGCCTATCTGTATGGGCAAGGAGTGACCACTTGTATCGATTCGGAGTTGGATGATAAGGGCAAGGCCAAGATCACAGTACACCCGACGGTTGGTGAATATCCAGACTTTGTTGCAGAGAGATCGACGGAGTTTAGGGTAAATGCTACGGCTAAACCGAAAAGAGTTTCGGCCTTTATTGGCAAGAAAAGGGTGAAATTAACGGAAGTGAACAGCTTGGAAGATTTCAATAGCGGTACGAATGTTTATTTTTATGAGGAGCGTCCGAATCTGAATCAATTTGCGACCAAAGGAAGTGAATTTGAAAAAGTGTCCATCATCAAGAATCCATTGATCCATGTGAAAGTGGAGAAGGTGAATACGCAAGAGGAGGCAGTTTCTACGGAGATCCAAGGTTATGAATATCAACCTACAAATACCTTCCTGAAATCTACCGGTGCTGTTGCTGCTCCTGCCAATGTGCAGATCAGCGAAGCAAATACCAAAGCTTATACGCTTAGCCCAACATGGGATTTGGTGAATAACGCAGATTATTACGAGATCAGTTTTCAGGATATGTTGTATTCACATATCCAGGACAGTACCTTGTTGTTTGATGGGCTGAAAGCGGAAACGGATTATCAATTTAAGATCCGTTCGGTGAATAAGGATGGGGTTTCGGATTGGAAGGATTTCCAAAAGAAAACCAAAGCGAATCCATTGCAATTTGCGATTACGGGAATTACGGCGAGTACTTCCGTGCCTAACCAGGGTTCTGAAGGGGTGAACAGGTTGTTCGACTTTGATGAAGGGAATATGTGGCATACCAAGTGGGGTCAGAAAGCGGTGCCATTTGATATGATCATTGATCTGAACTCCTTTAATCAATTGGATAAGTTCCATTATTTGCCGAGATCTGGCCGTGGGAATGGAATTTTGTTGAAAGGAAAGGTGTATTACAGTTCGGATAAGAAGAATTGGACGGAAGCAGGGGATATCAACTGGGAAAACAATGATAGCGAAAAGCAGTTTGTGTTTGCAGAAAAACCGAATGCAAGGTTTATTAAATTGGCAATCAGTGAAGCGGTAGGCGGATTTGGATCGGGTAGGGAAATGTATGTGTTCAAAGTTCCTGGAACGGAGAGTTATCGTCCGGGGGATATTAATAATGACCGTTTGATCGATCGGAATGATTTGACTTCTTATCTTAACTATACGGGTTTGAGACAAGGTGATGCGGATTTTGAAGGTTATGTGAGTATTGGGGATATCAATAAGAATGGCTTGATCGATGCTTATGATATTTCGAATGTAGCAACGCGTTTGGATGGGGGAGTGGAGATTAATTCGGATGAGAAATTAGGTGGTTCTATTAGTATCAGTACGGATAAAGTGAATTATGCGAAGGATGAGATCGTGGAAATTCATGTGAAAGGGAATAAGCTTGTTGGGGTTAATGCGTTGAGCTTTGCGCTGCCTTATAGTCCGCAGGATTATGAGTTTGTGGGAATTGAGAATATTTTGGTGAAGCAGATGGATAATATGACGAATGATCGATTACATACGAATGGTCAGAAGGCGTTGTATCCAACTTTTGTGAATTTAGGAAATCAGGAGACGCTGAAGGTTGATTCTGGGGATATTTTTGTTATTAAGTTGAAAGCCAAACGTGGGGTGAAGTTTAATTTGAAGATGCTGGATGGGATATTGGTGGATAAGGGGCTGGATACGGTGAGATTTTAGTTTTTAGATTATAGATGATAGACGATAGATTATAGACTTTACCGTCATTGCGGGCTATACGTCATTGCGAGGAACGAAGCAATCTTTTTTTCTCGTCATTGCGAGGAACGAAGCAATCTTTTTTTTATCATTCTAGGCCTTTTTTGTCATCCTGAGAATTAAAAATTTGAACTAAATTTATCGGAAGGTGATGACATTTAGTAACTTAGTTCATTGACCATTCTGCAGTTTGACCGGACTATCGTATAGTGCATCTTGCCTGTCCCTGAGCTTGGTTCCATAGATTGAGGCATTGGAGTTTGGTACATCTTTTAGATTGTCCGTATGGTAGCCTGCCGTTTATTTTTCCTCTATGGGCTTAATGGTTTCACATTTTAATTGATGTGCCATGAAAATCATTCACGATCATGCTGCGGGGATCGATATCGGTTCACGCAGAAT
>NZ_PEAZ01000080.1:0-22440 GCF_002734245.1 Sphingobacterium sp. 1.A.4 | reverse complement strand
ACTTGAACATCTTGATGGGGCTCTCTGCTGTACGCCCATTGGTCTGGCAATACTTCTCCAAAAGTTCCTCATGTATAAAACTGAAATCGATAAGATCGTTGATTTTGCGAAGTAGATTGTCTTTTGGAACAATGATATCGTACAATCCCGAATAGGAACTGAACTGAATTTTTTGTTGGGTAGAAAGCATCCTGATATCCGTTAAAGCCTACTTTAAGATACGAAAAAAGGAGCAGAAAACTGTTGTTTTCCACTCCTTTTTTTAGCCCATTCTAAAAGGGGACTTTTTCAGTGCCCTCGTATTTGCCGTTGGGATTTTCTGTGGTCCAACGATTATCATAATATTCCTGTAGGATATTGTAGGTCCCTAAACCCATCTGGAAAGGATACATGGAAGGCCCATCGATAAAAATGGAGGTTTTGGAAGTCCCTTGAAAGAAGAGGCTTAACTCCGCTCCTTTATAGGCCACCGTAAAGTTAGCTCCATAAATAAATTGTGGAGTCCTTGGGTATCCTATCGCAACACGATCGAAGATATCGATCACACCGTCGCCATTTACATCCATGTATTTAATATCCCCAGGCTGCACATTTTCGATGAACGTTTGTCTAGGGCTATTATCGATTTCATCCTGTGATTGGAAAATCCCCATGGAGATGTATCCAAATGGCTGATCAATTAAATGCCCGATGGGATTTTGGTAAGGGTATAGGTAATTCGGAAGATCATCCTTGACCCGAATACTTTTTGCATAGGTCATGGTTCCCCTGAAATTATAGTAGAACCCTGCCTGGGTCGTATGCTTCACCTCCAATAATCCATCAATACCGTAGTTCTCGGCCTTTCCTAAATTCGCATAAGGAATTACCCAAGGATAATAACCAGCCACTCGTGGGATCACCCCACGCTGCAATAGGATATCCTGCCTATTTTCCCGGAAACCATCTACCTGAAGGTTTATTTTTCCATTAAACAACTGAAGATCCAAACCCAGGTTGGCTTTATTCGCAACCTCCCAGGTTACATTTTCATTTCCGATCTGATCTTCATTATAACCGGCCAACCAGGTCTGTTGTTCACCAAATGGATAATCCTGTCCACCACGAATGATGTTGGTCAGGAATAAGAATCGACGACCACCAATCTGATCGTTTCCGACCTGTCCATAAGACCCACGGATCTTCAGGTGGTTAATGATTTCACTGTTCCAGAAAGGTTCATTGCTGAGCACCCACCCCGCGGCTACGGACGGGAAAAAGCCATAACGCTTTCCTTTCGGAAAGTTCTCCGATCCATTATACCCTGCATTCAGCTCCAAGAGATAACGCATTTTGTAATCATAGGTCAAACGTCCGGCAAATCCTCGACGACGAAATGGAAGGTTCGCCAAACTGGTCCCTGCCGTTAGGTGTACATAATCCCGTTGGTTGTACAGGAACATGGCCGTTACATTATGCGCCTCCTGAAAGGAACGGTTATAGTTCAGACTGGCTTCAGAGTAATATGCCCGATTCGAGGAACTACCTGATCCATAACCCATAGCTCCTTCTTCACGAATATCCGGGTTTCGGTATAATTCTTCCCCATTGGTGCCTAAACCCAGATATTGTCGGATTCGATAGGGCTTGAAACGATCGTTCCATCCTTGGTAATAATGGTCATAGGAAAACAGACCGCGCAGGGACAAGCCTTGAGTCAGTAGTTTGGAAAGATCCCATTTACCACCAAATGTTCCCTGCAGGGTATTTCTATCCTGTGTACTATAACCCGACCGAACGACCAATCCATAGGGATTTTCTTGGAGATAAGAAGTCTGTCCGCCGGCGATCGACCCATCCGGATTGGTGATCGGGAAGTTGATCGGGCTGGTTATTTTCAATGCCCTGAAAATATCCGGAGCGGATCTTCCTGGGTAATTACCCCGTTGGATGATTCCCCCAAGCCCCAATTGCAAAGCAATGGATTCTGATAACTTGATATCCACATTGGATCTAAAATTATAGCGCTGCATCTGGGCATTATTGTTCCAGAAATTATCCGGATCCTGTTTGTAGATACCGTTCTGTACGGTGTATCCCACATTGGTATAATATTGGATGATTTCACTACCACCGGTAACCGCTAAGTTATTGATGGTCTGGAAGGTATTTTCTTTTAAGATGGTATTTACCCAATCTACATTAGGGTATAGATAGGGGTTTCTACCATCGGCAAATGCCTCCAGTTCCAATTGCGAATAGATCGGATTCTTCCCTTCATTCAATTGGGCTTCATTGATCAACCCGGCATATTGTGGACCATCGATGTATTTCGGTAGGCGTTGAGCAGTAAGCAGGGCATTCTCCGTACGGAATACCACCGAAGGTTTTCCTAATTTCCCTCTTTTTGTGGTGATCAGGATTACCCCATTTGCTCCACGGACACCATATACCGCTGTAGCGGAAGCATCCTTTAAAATGGAGAAACTTTCAATTTCTTGGGTATTGATATTGTTGAGGTCACGTTCTACGCCATCCACCAAAATCAGCGGTGATCGGTTTTCCCAGGTTCCAAAACCTCGTATGAAGATGGCGGCACCATCATACCCCGGTTCTCCGGAGCTCTGTCGGGTAACAATACCCGGCATACTGCCCGCTAAAGAATTCGATAAGGAGGGTGTGGATATCCGTTGGATATTCTGAACAGGAACTTCCGAAATAGCACCAGTAACCGTGATTTTCTTCTGTGTTCCAAACCCAACGACCACTACCTCGTTCACCTGCTGTTCCTTTAGATTGGGCTCCATGGCGATTGTGATGGTTCTACGGCTTCCTACGGTTATTTCCTGACTGGTATAACTCAGGTAGGAGACCAACAGCTGTTCTGTTTCAGCTGAAATTTCGAGGATAAACTTGCCTTCATTATCTGTTTTTGTCCCACGATTTGTGCCTTTGACCAGCACACTAGCACCAACTAAGGGTTCACCTTTCTCATTGGTAACCAGTCCATTCAAAACCCAAGATTGCTGCTGGTAATAGGTGGAGATCGAAGCGATATGTTTTCCGAACGAAAAACAATTTCCACTATTACTTAAAAGAATCGAGAAAAGGAGAAAAACACGCAACTGAAAAGACAAGCGAGATCTTTTTTCCATATATTAGAAATTGGTTATTAATAATCGATAGGCAAGATTGTCCAGACCGAACCTATCTTTTATTTAATGATTAATAAATTGATAATTTTCATCAGCCATATGAGAGCCTAGCTGTCATATGGTTTTTTTTGTTTTTAACTGTTTATATAGGTCTATTTCTGTTGTATAGTTCATTTCCAATCTGTTGATAGCGTTGATACCTATCTTCGTAAATCGTTTTTAGGGATTCATCGGGTAGGAATGTTTTCTCAAATCCCAATCCCATCTTCGCCATGGCTTCTTGAAGATTCTGATGGATACCGGCAAGGGTAGCCGCCAACATGCAGGCTCCTAAGGCGCAGGTTTCCAACGATTGATGCACCTGAATGGGCCTTTGCAATACATTGGCCAAGGTCTGCATCACATAGCTGGATTTTTTGGCTATACCGCCAATGGCGGTCACCGAATGTATTTCTACTCCCTGTTTTTCCATATCATCCACTATGGCGCGCGATCCGAAACAGGTGGCTTCCACCAAACTCTGGAACAAACTGACCGCATCCGAACCTAAATGTAGATCTACCATCGCACCTTTGGCATGTGGATCTACGTAAGGTGTTCTTCGCCCATTGAACCAATCCAGCGAAATGGGATTATGAAGTTCTACCGGTCGGCTTTCGGCCTTTTCAGCTAATCGCCGTAATAGATGATCTTTCCATGTTTCTGCAATGTTTTCATCCAGATCCAATTCTTTGATCGAAAAAAGGAGCAAGTCTCTGTACCAGCTGAACACATCCCCAAAAGCAGATTGCCCAGCTTCCAGGCCGACAAGTCCCGGTACGATCGATCCTTCTACCTGTCCACAGATTCCTTTGACCAATTTCCCATCCAATTCATCTTGGGAAATCACCAACATATCGCAAGTGGAAGTTCCCATCACTTTACAGAGTACGCCTGGCTGAATTTCAGCCCCAATAGCACCTACATGGGCATCAATGGCGCCTACTCCCACCTTAACGGATGTGGATAGGCCCAATTTTTCAGCCCATTCCTTGGAGAGATTGCCAGCAACTTCATCCGCAGAATATAAATCCTTCGGTAAGCTTTGGTAAATCCGGGTTAATACTGGGTCTATATGTTCGAAAAATGCCAAGGGCGGAAATCCGCCAAAGGCCTTTGCCCATAAGCCCTTATGCCCTGCCGCACATACATTTCGTTTCATACGGTTGGCATCTTGGGTTCCAGTCAAAAAATAGGGAAGCCAATCGCTCTGTTCCACCCATGAAAAACAGGCTTCTGCCACTTCCCTATCCTGACGTAAAACGTACAATAATTTTGACCAGAACCATTCTGCCGAATACATTCCGCCAACATGGCTTAAATAATCTTTTTCAAATAACTTCGCTTTCTCATTGATTTCCATAGCCTCCGAAATGGCCGAATGGTCCTTCCATAAGAAAAACATGGCGTTCGGATTTTCTGCGAACTCCGTCTGTAAGGCTAAGGGCATTCCTTTTTCATCTACTGCCACTGGGCTTGAGCCCGTCGCATCGATGGATATCGCCAATACAGCGTCTTTAACCGCTTGAGGTTGTCCCTGCAAACATCCCATCAGACATGCTTCCAAGGATTCGATATAATCCATTGGATGCTGGCGAAACTGATGTTTGTTCGGTTGACAATATTTTCCTTCCCGCCAGCGCTTAAACAAGGAAACATGAGCACCCATCTCCTTTCCGGACTCCGCATCTACCAGTAGTGCTCGAACCGAATCGGTCCCGAAATCTACGCCTATAACATATCCCTTCTCCATAGCTCTTTAGTGTGTTGGGTTCGACATATCTAACTTTCCTTCTATCTTCCTAACTCCCCAGATAGCAAATGCTGCAATGACCACATAGCACAGCACCGGAATGATAAAACCTCTCGCCATGGTACTATGATCTGCGATCAGCCCCATGATGGGTGGACAAAATGCCCCTCCAGCAACCGCCATAACCAAAAAAGAGGAACCTTTCTTGGTCAAAGTCCCCAAATTGGAGATCCCCAAAGCAAATATGGTCGGGAACATAATGGACATGAAAAAGTAGGTGCTGAACAAAGCAATTACCGAAAGCCAGCCCAGGTTCATGAATACCAAAATGTTTAGGATAATATTGACTACCGCATAAATGGCAAGCAATCGTTGTGGTGCTACAAATTTCATCAGATAAGATCCAGTTAATCGACCAATCCAGAAGGCACCCATTCCTCCTATTGCGAGGATCAGGGAAGCGGCCTGTTCGTTGTTCTTGGGCATAAAAAATTCCCCAAAGTAACCCAGATGCTCCATGATACCGGCTATTGGCGTTCGTAGATCGTGGATCGCATCAATCACATAATTGATGAAAAAGGAATTTGTTCCCGTTTGTGCTGCCACATAAAGGAATTGCGCGATGACCGCAAAAATAAAAACCGGATGTTTGAGAAGTCGGCGCATCGGCGGGTTCTCCTCCATTTCGCCGCCCTCTTTTTTCTCTTTTATTTCGGGCAGCTTGATGATCAGAAAGACCAAAGCGACGACCACCACAATACAACCTATGGCCAAATATGGGGTTACAAGAGAGTCAAATTTATCATGTTCCCCTTCTGCTTCGGTGCCAAAGATCATTAAACCACCAATGAGCGGGCCTAAGATCCATCCCAAACCATTAAATGATTGGGAAATATTGATCCTTCTGGCGGCACCTTCCTTCGATCCCAGAACAATGGAATAGGGATTGGCGGCTGTTTCCAAAAACGCCAAACCACAGGCAATAACAAATAAGGCGGTTAAAAAAGGGATAAAGGCTGCTAATTTTGCTGCTGGATAGAACATAAAAGCTCCCAGTGCAAATAAAACCAGCCCAAAGATTATCCCCTTTTGGTATCCATAGCGTTTGATGAATAATCCCGCAGGGATGGCCATGGCTAAATAACCGATGTAAAGGGAAAACTGTACAAAACCCGACTGTGCCTTAGACACATGAAGCAGGTCTTGGAAATGTTTATCCAATACATCCAAAAATCCATGGGCAAAACCCCATAGCAGGAACAAACTGCATATGAACAGGAAAGGTATAAGTAGTCGATTACCCTGATCGTCTGTAAATAATGATTTCTTTTTAGTTTCCATGTTGCTTAACGGTATAATGGTCCAAAGGCTTGGCAAGCGCGGTAATCGGATCCTTCTGGATCCATACCATATGCTGCCCAGGTAGCTGGTCTAAATATTTTATCTTCCGCAACATTATGCATACAAACCGGAATACGGAGCATGGATGCCATGGTAATCAGGTCTGCACCGATATGCCCATAGCTGATGGCGCCATGATTGGATCCCCAGTTGGCCATCACAGAATATACGTCACGGAAAGCCCCTTTCCCCATAGTACGCGGGACAAACCAGGTGGTAGGCCAAGTTTTATCTGTCCTATCGTTTAATAATTGATGCACTTCTTCTGGAAGGTCTATGGTCCATCCTTCGGCCAGTTGTAAGCTCGGGCCTAAACCTTTGATCAGGTTAATCCGGCACATGGTCACTGGCATACCGCCTTTGCTCAAAAAGTTGGAGGAATATCCACCACCGCGGAAGTAATCCCGATTTGCAGGATACCAGGTTGTGGCATCCAGGCAATCTTCCACCTCTTGCTGGGAGATTTCCCAATAGGGTTTAATGGCTGCTTGCCCATCTTTTGATTGTCGTCCAGAACCATCCAAGGTAGCCGCACCTGAATTGATCAGGTGGATAAAGCCATCTTTGGCTCTTCCTTCCGGTTGCCATCCGCTTACCCGCTCGACGGCAGTTGGGCTCCAGTAGGTCCTTACATCAGCAAAAATCTGGGCGGTATTGGTGAGTAGATGATTAAAGGCCATGGAAACTCCATTTAAGGAATCGTTCTCCGTAGCGACCATATACGGTGCGCGGATACCGTTCCAATCGAAGGAAGAGGTCAGCATGGCTTCCGAGAAATCGCCATTCGGCAGGAAGTCTGTCCATTGCCTTTGGCCTTGGAAACCGGAAATATATGCATGATGCCCCATCGCCTCCTCGGCATGGCCCATTTCCGCCAATTTTGGATTCCCTTGCATGAGGTCTCGGATAATCATGGTCATTTTGACCACAAACTCCCAGTCCTCATCCTTTTCTTGGCGGCTTTTTACCTTATGTGTTTGATTGAAATCCTCGCCCTCCTGGCAATGCTCCTTGGTCCAAGCAATGGCTCTTTCAAATTCTTGTTCATCGTATATTCCCAGTTGAATTCTGCGGAGTACTTCCGTCGAATCCACATATTCATTGCGCATTCCCAGGTACTCCTGAAAGAATTCCGCATTGACGATAGAACCGACAATCCCCATTGATACCGAACCAATGGAAAGGTAACTTTTGCCCCTTAAAAAGGCTACAGCAAGCCCGGCTTTGGCAAATGCCAATAATTTTTCTCTGACATCATCGGGGATGCTGGCATCTCCAAGGTCTTGTACATCATGTCCATAAATACTGAAAACTGGCAGGCCTTTCTGGTTATGTGCCGCAACGGTTGCAGCAAGGTATACTGCGCCTGGACGTTCTGTTCCATTAAAGCCCCAAATTGCTTTGGGACGTAAAGGGTCCATGTCCATTGTTTCGGAGCCATAACACCAGCATGGGGTTACAGAAAGTGAAACACCGACCTGTTCCCTATCGAATTTCTCCTGGCAATCCGCTGCTTCTTTCACCCCACCGATACAACTATCAGCGATGACGCAGGATACGGGTGTCCCGTCTAAATACTTTAATTCTTGTTCAAATAACTGTGCGACGGCTTTCGCCATATTCATGGTTGTATCCTCCAAAGACTCCCTGATTCCTCCCCAGCGACCATCAATGATTGGACGGATTCCGATTTTAGGATAATTGTTCATATGTGTTAATTTTTGAAGGCTGTACGGATATCGTTGATTTCTATCTGGAATAAACTTTTGATCAATTGATTGATCTCCTTATTATCGCCCATAAAGTGATAAACGGCATGCTGATGCGTGAGGCTTTCGTTCGGCTTTAAAAAAGCTGCAGGAGATACACTTTCGATCTCATAGAATGGCCCCATCTGCCCACCATCTGCTAAAGGCCCATCGTTGTAGGCATTGACAGCATCTCCCACAAAAGCATCCTTTTTGGTGGTCCATTCCTGGTTCAAGTAGGTTTTTGAAGGATCTAAACTGTATTTGGTAATGGTCAACACGCCACTTTCCAGGTCATAACTTCCGGCAATCTGCTTAGCGCGCTGTGCTGTAAGTCCTAATTTACCGCGGGATTTCCCATCGGCCTTAAAGAACAATACCCCTTGTTTATAGACGATTCTGTCTGTTGGAATCTCCCCAAAATAATCGGTTGTAGCAACCTTTCCACTGGCGTTTTCCTGATACGGAATCAGGATGACCGTTGAATCGGACGGGTTGAACATATCCAGGTTCCAAAGGCAGGGTGCACCAGTTTCTTTTGTCCAAGCGGCTGAGCCTACATTGCTAATGGTATTTTGGGTAGTAAAAGCAACCGATTTCAAACCTGGGCTCAAACTGATGCCTAATTCCATTTCAACCTCGGCATTTTCCAATATCCGCACCTTGCGTTGGAGCTTGATATCCAAAGGCGTACCTTTATAATTAGTTATCACACTGCGTTTCTCCATGTTGACTTCTTTGCTGTCTGCTGCGACCAGATCCCAGGCTTCGGTATCAATCGCAGCTGGAGTCTTCCAATTTTCGAAAACCATCTCCGTATCCTTTTTGAAATACAGAGAAAATGGTCCTCCTTCGGGGCCCAACCATAAGCGGTCTTCGCCACCATAAGCATTCATATGCGGATCTAATGCGGCATCAAAAGCCTTATAATTGACCCAGCCAAAACTTTTACCCTCCGCCCCATTGGCTGTGGAAGTAAAAACCTTTGCTTGATATTTCGCGGAAACAATGATTTGGCCCAATCCACTTTCGTTCTGCAATAAGATGACGGAATCATACTTGTTTAAGAAATCCAGATCATAGCCAAAGCTTCCTTTTTCATAGCTTACTTTCATACTGTCTTGCTGATTTTCGGTCGTTTTTCCTGTTTTTTGTTGGCAAGCTGCCACCAACACGGTTATTCCGAAGAGAATACCAATTGCTATCGGATGTCTCATGCTCTTTTAATTTACTTCTAGATCATTTTTTACTGGAAGATTCGGGAATTTCTGATGTGGCTCGGACTGGTACCAGAAGGCCACGGATATCATATCTGATTTTTGTGGCAGATACCGTCCTTCAGAACGCCAGCCCAGATCTTGGATGGTGACCTTCAGATCACCTTCAAAACGTACGGGATCCATGATATGCCAGCGATACATCCCGAACCGTTGCTGCGATTCATATAGCCCATCCGGACGGATGACCTGATGTAATCCGGCATAAGCTGTGGAGTATTCCTGATATTGACGGGTAGCCTTATTCTCAAAATTATAGGACCCGCAAAAATAATCCTCCAATCCGGTACCGACAATAGTGGCATAATCCTTATCGCCATCCATAAAAAATTTGATCTCGCCTTCTCCCCACCAGCCTATGTTGTTCACACCGACTCCCAAATAGGTTCCAACGTACTGTCCTTTCCCTTTGACACCATCAATGATGGTATGCAGGGCTCCAGTAGTGGGGTTAGAACGACGATACTGCGCATGGAAATAACCTTCATTAGCATCCACTTCTGTCAAGGCATAATCGATTTGATAATACAGGTTCATCGGATCGGCACTGATATTCTCCATGGTAATCTTACAACTTTTGCGGAAAGGCATCTTCCAATAGGAATTGAAGGCACTTCCCGGATTTACGGTCATAGCCAACGAATTTAACGGAGCAAAACGGTTCCAGGCCATTCCAAAAAAAGGTCCTACCGGAGACTCTACCGATGGCGTGCTTTCGCCATCCCAATAGATCCGGAATATGGTATGGTTCCAATTTCCAGTTGGGGTCATCCAGATATGTTGGATAACACCTGATTCGTTGATCTCTGCCATGGTGAAGGTTTCTCCAGGTTTAATGGTGATAAAGGGATTAACCTTCCAGCCCACCCCTAATTCCCGGGAAGCATGGTGTGCATTGGCCACATTTGGCTGACCAGCATGTTTTGTGGGATCTGCCATCCCCCCTTTTCCTTTCTCTCCGGTAAAGTTCTCCGGACTGATGGAACGGGTCTTGGCATCAGATAAGCGGGACAAGGTGCCGAGGTTCATATCCACCCCATTAAATTTCTGCTCCTTCTGACCATAAACAAGTCCAGTGAATAATAAGGAGGCAATCAAAAGTTTAATTTTCATGTCTTATTGATTAGTTGATTTTCGGTAACTGGTTATTTTTCTTTTCAATTTAAACCTTTTTTGTTTTGCTAATATGTTTTTGCAAAAATTAAAACAACAAATTCTGTTTAAACGTTTAAGCGATTAGCTAACAAATAGGGGATCAGCAGCTTACAATTAAAATAAAATTTCGGTATTGATCAGTTTATAATTCATACAAGTATAATGCTTAATCGATTAAAAGAAAAATATTTTTTTATCATTTTTCAATAATTTCTTGAAAAAATAAGTTCTAAGCACCTAGGAATAAGATTTTAAAGCAAAAAAAATCCATAAGATCGTTTTCTTATGGATTTTGCAACAAAGGATTTTTAGTTCCTGTGTTAAATGCTTCGAATGTAAGCTGTTATTCCTTGATCAATGCCCTGTCCAGATGCACATAGCCCCCATCCACATGAATCAATTGTCCGGTGGTATGGCTAGACCTATTCGACAACAGAAATATCGCCATATCCGCAATTTCTTCCACTGTCGTCATTCTGTTCTGAAAGGGGATCCGATCGGTAATCTTTTCCAATGTTTCTTCCGGGTTATCCAAGGTCTGAATCCAACTTTCGTATTGCGGGGTCATGCTTTCTGCCACCACAATGGCATTCACGCGGATTTCATCTTTCAGCAATTCTACTGCCCACTCCCTGGTCAATGCATTCCTACCTCCATTGGACGCTGCATAACCAGAGGTCCCTCCTTGTCCCGTCTCTGCGGTCTTGGAGCTGATGTTCAGGATACTTCCTTTGGAGGCCTTCAAAGCAGGAAGGCTATACTGTGCCATCAAAAAATAGTGGATCAGACTGTTGTGCAGGGATTGCACAAAGTCTTCATAAGTTCCGGTCGCCAAGCTCACGCCATCGTTTAATCCAGCATTATTGACCAAGCCATCTATCCTTCCAAAAACTTCCATGACCTTATCCACAGCAGCTCTACACTCTTCTGGCCTACCCAGTTCAGCCTGAACCGCCAAAGCTTTTCCGCCCAAGGCCTCAACTTCTGCTTTAACCGCCTCGTTATCTTTATCTTTTCTGCCTACAATCACTGGAATCGCGCCTTCTTCGGCCAATGCCATCACAATCCCTTTCCCTATTCCTTTCGCTCCTCCGGTAACTAAGACTACTTTATCTTTTAATTCTAAATCCATATGCAATTAGGTTAAACCATAGAATTTTACGGCATTATTGCCCCAGAAACCAGCCAATTCCTCTGGGCTAAAATCAGTTAATTTGTCGGACACAATATGGATGGTATCCTCGAAAGATCCCGCCAATAAACATACTGGCCAATCTGATCCAAAAACCAGCCTATCTTTTCCAAAACATTGAACCACATGGGCAATATACTGGGTAAAATGATCCAGTTTCCAATGTTTCCAATCGGCCTCTGTTCCCAGCCCCGATACTTTACAATGTACATTCGGATGGGCCGCCAATTTTTCAATGAACGCTGCCCAATCGCTGAATTCCTGGCTTTTGATCGGAGGTTTGGCGATATGATCCAGCATAAATGCTTGATTTGGATTGGCTGCTACACATTTCAGGGTACTTTCATAATGCCAAGGCTTGATCAAGAGGTCATAGGTATAACCATATTGGGTCAATGCGGCAATCCCTCTCAGAAAAGCATCCTTATGTAGGTAATCCGGGTCGGATTCGCCTTCCACAATATGCCTGAACCCTTTAACCTTCGGAAACTGCTTAAAATGGTTCAACTGCTCTTCAACCTGCTCCGATTGCAGGTCTACCCAACCTACGATTCCCTTGATCAATGCATAGACCTGGGAAAGCTCCAATAAAAACTCCGTCTCCCGGATGCTTTGATCCGCTTGGACCGCCACAACACCGTCAAAACCATTGTTTTTTAAGGTCTGACCAATATCGTTCGGAAGGAAATTCCGTTGGATCACCTCCATCTCTGAAGTAATCCAGGCATCCTTTACCGGCTCATATAACCAAAAATGTTGATGTGCATCAATCCTCATACCTATCCATTTTATTTTCTTTCATAGGCAACCACCGTTTGGCGTTGCACTCCTAAATAATCTGCTCCCAGTTCCATCACATCCCCAGGTTTCAGGTATATCGCTGGGTTAAAGCCCAGTCCTACACCTGCAGGCGTACCTGTTGAGATCACATCCCCAGGTAATAAGGTCATAAACTGCGAAACATAAGAAACCAAAGCCGGCACCTTAAAGATCAGGTTCGATGTATTTCCATTCTGGTACACCTTGTCATTTACTTTTAACCAAAGTGCCACCTTATTGATATCCGGAATCTCATCCGCTGTGGTCATGAATGGCCCCATCGGCGCAAAGGTATCACAACCTTTACCCTTATCCCAGGTTCCCCCTCTTTCCAACTGATATTCCCTTTCGGAAACATCATTGTGCAGCACATAACCTGCCACATAATCCAAGGCTTCACTTTCTTCCACGTAACTTGCCTTTTTACCGATCACGATACAGAATTCCACTTCCCAATCGGTTTTAACAGAGTTTCTAGGGATCATCACCTCATCATTCGGGCCGATCAATGCCGTGGTGGATTTCATAAAGATGATCGGTTCTTCCGGAATCTTAGCCCCGGTTTCCTCAGCATGGTCTCTATAATTCAAGCCAATGCATACAATTTTCGATGGTCTTGCAAATGGAGCCCCCAGACGCACATCCGCCGGCAACTCAATCAACTCCCCTTCATTGGCCTTCACAAACTCTTCCAATCGTGCCAAACCATTCTCTGCGAAAAAGGATTCATCATAATCCCCTCCAAATGCAGAAACATCATAATTCTTGCCATCGATATGTACACCTATCTGCTCTTTTCCTGCCTCACCGTATTTTATTAGTCTCATTTTTTTAGTATTTAGTAGTTAGTATTAAGTAGTTAGATCTATGGTCTGTTACTTATCACCTAATTTCTATTGTTTGTTGTCTATTGTCTAAAATCTATTATCTATTATCTATTATCTACCATCAATTATTCAACTTGATGAACCCGCCATCTATAGGGTAGTCATTTCCAGTGATAAAGGCAGCGTCATCTGAACATAGGAACAAGGCCAATTTAGCGATTTCGGCTGGTTGTCCCATGCGGCCGATGGGTTGGGATTTGGATAGTTTATCGAACATTTCCACTTCTTGCCCAGGGTAATTTTTGGCGATGAAACCATCAACAAATGGTGTATGCACGCGGGCTGGCGATATCGAATTTGATCGGATGTTATAGGCCATATAATCCCGGGCTACGGAAAGGTTCATGGCATAGATAGCCCCTTTGCTCATGGAATAGGCAAAACGATCGCTGATGCCTACTACGGCTGCAATGGATGCCAAATTGAGGATGGCACCTCCGCCATTGGCTTTCATAGCTGGAATTACCGCATACAAGGCATTATAAGCTCCTTTAACATTCACCTGATAAACCCTATCGAAATCAGCTTCCGCGCAGTGTTCCAGATCCCCTACATGGGCGATACCTGCATTGTTCACTAATATATCCACTCGCCCGATCTTCGCCACGATATCAATAACCTCTTGTTGGATCGAAACATTGCCAATATGAATATCGCATTTCCCTCCTTTGGATTCGATTGCTGCTTTCGTCGCTTCGGCTCCTTCGGCATTTAAATCCAAGATATGGACATGGGCACCTTCTGCACCGAACAATTCCGAAATTGCTCTGCCAATACCACTTCCGCCTCCGGTTACCAACGCTATTTTGTCTTTTATTTTAGACATAACTATTTAATTTTAATTTTATTACAACACCTAATTAAAGCGAAACTCCACGACGCCAAGGAATGAAATCATCCTGACCCATCAACACCGCTTTCGCTTTTATTTCGCCACTTGCCACCTGTATCACATAGTCCAGGATCCGGTGGGCTGCTTCGGCAATACTTTCCTCCCCATCGATAATCGTCCCGCAGTTCAGGTCGATGATGTCCGCCATTTTCTCATAGATTTTGGTATTGGAGGATACCTTGATCACCGGAGCAATCGGGTTTCCAGTAGGAGTACCCAAACCGGTCGTGAACAGGACAACATTGGCACCAGCTGCAACTTCAGCCGTGGTACTTTCCACATCATTTCCCGGTGTGCATAAAAGATTCAAGCCTTTTTGATTGGCCAATTCCGGATAGTCCACTACCGCAGTAACCGGCGATGTACCACCTTTTTTGGCTGCTCCGGCCGATTTTATGGCATCTGTGATCAATCCATCACGGATATTTCCAGGTGAAGGGTTCATGTAGAAACCTGAACCATCTGCCTCTGCCTTAGCATTGTATACCTTCATCAACTGCATGAACCGTTCCGCCATTTCCTCGTTCAGGCAACGATCGCTCAACTCTTGCTCCACCCCACATAGTTCCGGGAATTCCGATAGGATAACCGATCCGCCTAAACTGATCAGCATGTCGGAAATATACCCCAAAGTAGGATTGGCGGAGATACCGGAGAATCCATCCGATCCACCACATTCCAAGCCGATGCATAGTTTATCCAAACCCGCAGGTTCCCTTTTCAGTTGATCGGCCTGCACCAATCCCGAGAAAGTAGCTTTAATGGCCTTCTGCATCAAATCCTGCTCGGTTCCTTCCAATTGTTGTTCAAAAACATATAAAGGTTTGTCAAAATGGGGGTGACGTTTTAGGATTTCTGCCTTCAGAATGGAAGCTTGTGCATGTTGGCATCCCAAACTCAATACGGTTGCCCCGGCCACATTCGGATGGGTAATATAACCTGCTAAGAGGCCACAAAGGGCATCTGAATCCATTCTGGTACCGCCGCATCCCATATCATGGTTCAGGAATTTAACCCCATCCACATTCGGGAATAATCTTTTCTGCTCCTGGTTGATGGTTCCAGCACTCAGATCCAAGTTCAACAGGTCATCTACGGAAGCGCCAGCCTTATATCGTTCGATCAGGTGGTCTACTTCATTGGAATAATCCTTTGATTGCACCTGATAACCCAGTTTCTCCTCCAAAGCAGTCTTCAGTGTCAATACATTTCTATTCTCGCAGAAAACCAATGGGATAACCAACCAATGATTGGCCGTACCTACGGTACCATTACTTCTATGAAATCCCTGGAAAGTCCGACCTTCAAAGGCGGACACATCAGGCCTTTCCCAATCCAACTTACGGGCAGCCAGTTTGAATGGCTCCGCAGCATGCCGGAGGTTCTCGGTGCTCAGCAATGTTCCTTCCAAAAGATCTTCATTAACCTTCCCTACCAAAACCCCATACATATACACCTCCTCGTCCTTCAACATGGGGTTTAACGTAAATTTATGTTTCGCTTTCACCGCTTGGCGAAGGGAGAATTCCTTTCCTCCAAATCCGATCGATTCACCCTCCGAAAGGTCCCTAAGCGCAACCAGCACATTATCCTTCGGATGAATCTGCAAGTACGCTACATTCTTTTTATTCATGATATCTATAACTCAAATATTTTATCCATTAATACCCATTTCTCTCCTGGTTTTGCGCCCGGAATGGCCAGCTGGTATTTCCACATCAAGGATTCCCAATCCTGCACATGCGGGTTCTGGGCATCCATTTCCCCTTTGCGCTCGAAACTAAACTGATCATCTACCTCCATGATCATAAATAACCTATTTTCAAAACGATATATCTGCATGGATATTACCCCAGCATCCTGTATCGATTGCTGGATTTCCGTAGGAATCCGCTCATGGTAGGTCTCATATTCCTTAATCAGAACTGGATCATTTACCAGATCCAGTGCTAAAGCATATTTTCTATTCTTCATACCCATTAATGATTTTTGGTGGAGATGACCTGTTCGCCAGATTTATTGTTCAGGGCAAACAAGACCACCACAAAGAAACAAACTAAAATAACAAAATACCCATATTGCATATGGCCGGTGCTATCCGAAATATAGCCTAATAAGGGCGGAAAAATGGCACCACCAACAATCGCCATGATGATCAGACTGGATGCCGATTTGGTATCCCCGCCGATTCCTTCCACCCCCATCGCAAATATCGTTGGGAACATGATGGACATGAAAAAGGCGATCGCCACCATGCTATAGAGCGCAACCATGCCCGAAGCGAATATACTGATCAGTGTTAAGATACAGGCTATCACCGCATAGATCAACAACAATTTGGATGGCAGGATATAACGCATCAGAAAAGTGCCCAAGAAACGACCGATAACGATCAAAAGACCAGCGATAGCGGCATAATCTTTCGCATCAAAAGCCTGTATCCCAGCTACCTCCGTAGCAAAGAGAATGATAAAGCTCAACACACAGATCTGGGCACCCACATAGAAGAATTGGGCAATCACGGCCCAACGCACATTCTTATGACGGAATGCGGACCATACACTGGCATTGGAATCCCCCTCCTCTTTTGCTTCAGGGAGTTTGATCAGGGCAAACAACAAAGCCGCCAATAAAATAACACAGCCCAATACGATATAAGGCCCTTTTACAATAGCCGTTTCGGCCTGGATATAGGCCGTTCTGGCTGTTTCATCCAACGCAGCAACTTCCTCATGGCTTAATGGTGGTTTTGCCAAAATAATGTACCCGCCCAATAAAGGAGCAACAAAGGAAGCCAAACCATTGAAAGACTGGGCAAAATTCAACCGTTGGGTAGCTTTGCTCGGATCCCCTAGAACGGTCATATAAGGATTGGCTGCAGTTTCCAGGATCGTGATCCCACAAGCCAAGACAAATAACGCCATCAGAAAGAACAGATAACTCATGGTATTGGCGGCAGGTACGAACAGGAAACAACCGACAGCAAATAATAACAAACCGATCAAGATGGCGGTTTTGTACCCATATTTTTTCATGAAAATCCCTGCGGGTATGGCCATGACGAAATAAGCCACAAAAACGGCCGAATCGATCAGTGAAGCCTGTAAATGGCTCAGACTGAACGCGCTCCGAAGATGCGCAATCAAAATCGGATCCAGGTTATGGATAAATCCCCAAAAGAAGAACAGGGATGTGATTAAGATAATAGCCAATGTATTATTTGCTTTGCTCATAGATGGTTTTTATTGGAAGACCTAAATAAGCGATTAAATTGCAGAATGGAGTGAAGAAAATTACCTTTTTTATAAACTATATTATCATTTGATGCGAATGATATTGATAAAAAATGAATAAATTAGTCAATTATGATCATCAAGCAGCTCGAAGTTCCCAAGCAGTACAACGAAAGTTTCCAGATCCGAAGAGATTATGCTCCGCGGCATCATCAGATATGGCATTACCACGATGAGCTGGAAATTGTACACATTTTAAAAGGCTCTGGGACACTTTTTATCGGAGACAGGATAAAACCTGTTCAACCTGGAGAAACGGTTCTTATACCTGCGCAGATTGCCCATTATTGGCTCTTTGAAGAGGATGTTGTGGACAATCCAGAACCTCATGCTATTGATTGCCTGGTCATCCACTTCAAAAAAGATCTCGGCATCGAACGGTTCTTTTCCACACCCGAACTGCTTGAAATCAAAACCCTGATCGATCAATCCGAACGCGGATATTTTTTTGATTCAAATTCTTATACGGCAATCCAACCCCTATTCGAGCACATGCTGGTCAACCAAGGCTTGGATCGCTTCATCGCGTTCCTGAAATTCCTTAGCCTGATGCAGAACAGCCCAAAAGAAGAGCTTACCTCCGAAAATTATTCCATACTCCATCAATCGGAAGACCAGTTCCGGATGAACAGTTTGATGGAATACCTGCGGGAAAACTATAAGCAAAAGATCAAATTAGCGGATCTGGCAGGATTGGCTGGATTGACCGAAAACTCTTTCTGCCGGTATTTCAAACAAAAAACCGGCAAGACGCCGGTTCAGTTCATTACAGAATTACGCATTTCCCATGCCTGCAGTCAGCTGAGGAACAGCAAACTATCCCTGAAGGAAATCTGTTACGATAGTGGTTTCAATAATTTTGTGAGCTTCCACAAAAACTTTAAAAGCATCATCGGACAGACCCCATTGCAGTTCAGACAGGCATAACAGGACGTTTACGCATATGTTTTCTTGGATTTCAATACCATGAAACCAATGATACCCGCCAATAAGGAAGTGATCAAAATGGATAGTTTTGCTTCTGAAATACTCAACGGATCCTTAAACGAGAGGATCGCGATGAAAATGGACATGGTAAAACCGATACCTGCCAATAGCCCTACCCCCAATACATGACGCCAAGTACTTCCTTCCGGCAAGCTGCTCAACTTTAATTTCGTACATAGGTAGGAAGTCAGTAGAATACCGACTGGTTTTCCAAGCAATAATCCCAAAGAAATACCCAAACCTAAGGAAGAGGTCAGACCGCCGATCATTTCGCTTTCCAAGGTGATATTGGTATTGGCAAAGGCAAAAAGCGGAATGATCAGGAAGTTCACCGGTTTGCTCAGGGCATGCTCCAATCTTTCCAATGGAGATTCTACATCCGTATCGTTTGTCGGGATGGTCATAGCCACCAAAACCCCTGCTATGGTAGCGTGAATACCGGAATGATGGATAAAATACCAGATGAATACACCCGGAATAAGGTATAGATAAGGATTCTGTATATTTAATCGGTTCATGATGATCAGGATCAACAGACCACCTAAGGCGTATAGCAGATAAGACACTTCGATACCAGAGGAATAGAAAAATGCGATAACCAAAATAGCGATCAAATCATCTACGATGGCCAAAGCCGCCAAAAAGATCTTCAGGCTACTTGGCACCTGTTTCCCCAACATACCGATCACAGCCAGTGCAAAGGCTATATCGGTCGCCATCGGAATTCCCCAACCACTAGCTGTTTCTTGACCTGCATTAAAGCCTACATAGATCAATGCCGGAACAACGGCACCACCAATCGCACACAAAATAGGTAATGAGGCCTTTTTAGGCGAAGAAAGCTCCCCCTCCACAATTTCCCTTTTGATTTCCAGACCTACCAACAAAAAGAATATGGCCATTAATCCATCATTAATCCATAACAATACGGAATACCGGAGGTGGATGCTCTCGTTTTCAAATCCCAGCTGTCGGTCCAACAAGGTCTGGAGCGATCCTGCCAGCGGTGAATTCGCCACGATCATGGAAAATATCACACAGATGAATAAGAGAATACCCCCTGCATTACTCGATTGGAAGAAATTTTTGAATGCATTCAGATTAATCAATTTTGCCATACTGTTTCCTTAATAGTTAATTATCCTATAAATTTTATTTATATATTTTGAGGTAGATTATTCGATTTACTCTCGAATACGGCTAAAATATGGAATCTCCTTAGCATACATCAGAATTATTGCATAGATAATATCTATAATTTAATATCCATGATATAACCAAACAAAAAGGCCATAGCAAAATGCTATGGCCTTTGAAAATCCCCTTTTATAAAGTAAGGTTAACCTCTACTGTTATAATTTGGCGCTTCTTTGGTGATCTGGATATTGTGAGGATGAGACTCTCTCAATCCAGCTCCTGTGATACGCACAAATTTAGCTTCTTGTAATTTTTCGATGGTTGCTGCCCCACAATAACCCATGGAAGCACGCAATCCACCAATATATTGGTAAACCACCTCAGCCAATGTACCTTTATATGGAACACGGCCAACAATACCTTCAGGCACCAATTTTTTGATATCGTCTTCCACATCCTGGAAATACCTGTCTTTGGAACCTTTTTCCATAGCTTCCACTGATCCCATTCCGCGGTAGGACTTAAATTTACGGCCTTCCAACAAGATGGTCTCTCCAGGTGCTTCCTCTACGCCGGCAAATAAAGAACCTGCCATAATCGTGTGAGCTCCTGCTGCAATAGCTTTGGCGATATCACCTGTTTGTTTGATCCCTCCATCAGCGATCAAAGGAACTCCAGTTCCTTTCAATGCTTTTGCCACTTCGTATACAGCATATAATTGAGGAACACCAACACCTGCAATAATACGGGTAGTACAGATCGAACCTGGACCAATACCTACTTTAACAGCATCGGCACCAGCATCAGCCAACATTTTAGCCGCATCTCCCGTAGCGATATTACCTACGATAACCTGTAGGTCCGGATATTTTGACTTAACTTCTTTTAATTTATTAACTACACCCAAAGAATGTCCATGGGCCGTATCGATCGTGATCACATCTACCCCAGCCTTCACCAAGGCATCCACACGTTCGATGGTATCAGCCGTTACACCTACTGCTGCACCAACCAACAATCTTCCATGTTCGTCCTTAGCCGCATTTGGGTAATGCTTATATTTTTGGATATCCTTAAAGGTAATCAATCCTTTAAGCATCCCATTGGTATCAACTACCGGTAATTTTTCAATTTTGTGGTTCTGTAGGATTTCCTCCGCCTTGATCAAGTCAGTACCTTCTGGAGCAACTACCAAATTTGTTTTGGTCATCAGCTCACTGATCGGTCTTGCCATATCCTTTTGGAAACGAAGGTCACGGTTGGTCACAATCCCTACCAATTTGGCTTCCAGGTTGATCACTGGAATACCACCGATCTTATGGTCACGCATGATCTGGAAGGCATCACCCACTGTCGCTGTCTCCAATAAGGTAACAGGATCTTGGATCATACCGCTCTCCGAGCGCTTAACCTTGCGAACTTCCGCAGCTTGTTCTGCGATCGTCATATTTTTATGTAGCATCCCAATACCACCAGCCTGCGCGATCGCGATCGCAAGATCAGCTCCAGTTACAGTGTCCATCGCTGCGGACACCAAAGGGATGTTTAATTTGATTTTTTTAGTTAGAAAGGTACTGGTGTCTACGTCACGAGGCAATATTTCAGAATAAGCTGGAATCAAAAGTACATCGTCGTAGGTAAGTCCTTCTTGTACGAATTTTTGTGGATCTAATTGCATAGCAAATATTAATGGGGTTTCCTATTTGCGAGGCAAATCTACGGAAAATCTCTGATTTTAGCAAAATAAATAAAAGGCCGAAACGAATTAAATGACATTAAAATTAGTTTTGCTGTTTTTTGGCAAACTATTTGCTTAGATTGACATGAAATAACTGTACAATATTCACATTTTGATAATGTATGGTTAATGGAAAACATAAATTAATTCACATGAAAAAATTATTTTTATCTCTATTTGCAGTTTCAGCTTTAACATTTGCTGCTAACGAAGCGCAAGCTCAAACACCTTACAAATCAGCATTGGGTATCGTTTTCGACGGTTATGATGGTTCAAACGTAGGTATTCAGTACAAAACAGCATTAACAAATGTTTCAGCTTTACAATTGCAGGCTGCATTCCGTAACCACTGGGTTTCTTTCGGAGCAGATTGGCAATATGAAAAAGCTATCCCTAATGCAGACGGTTTAGCATGGTATGCGGGTGTTGGTGCTCAAGTTGGTATCTGGAGTCACGATGGTAACTCTTCTACTAGCTTCGGTATCCGTCCTCAAGTTGGTTTAGAGTACAAAATCCCTACTATTCCAATCGCTATGCACTTAGACTACAAACCATACTTAGGTTTGAATAATGACACTGGTTTCGATGGCGGTGGTTTCACTTTCGGTGTGAAATTCGTATTGAAATAAGTCTACCAAAAAGAAAAACAAATGGCGGCCAATGGCCGCCATTTTTGTTTTAAAAGGTCGGTTTGTCCAATCCTAAAAAAGCTATACACAAAAACAAAGTGTATGGAAACAATAGAAAGAGAGTTTGAGTTCGCGGAGCGGACCAGTAAGAAGCAGCCATTCGACAAGCGTCTGATCCTCCACATGCTGGATCAGATCGAACTTGGGGTCCCTCGCCGGGACCTGATGGAACAGTACGGCGTGTCCGAACTGAGCCTTATCCGCTGGATGAAGAAGTTCGGGCGACAGCCCATTGGGCCAAAGCGGTATACCACCGAGCTGAAGCGTTCAGTGATCAGGGCGGTCCAGGACGGGATGAG
>NZ_PEAZ01000079.1:0-22511 GCF_002734245.1 Sphingobacterium sp. 1.A.4 | reverse complement strand
CCAGCAGATCATCATGGAGAATTACGGGGAACTCAACGCGAACCTGCGGAGCATACCGGGAATAGGGCCACGCAGCGCAGCACTGCTTATCATCCTGACGGACGGTTTCAGTCGGTTCGAGGGGCACAGGCAGCTGATATCCTATTTCGGACTGGCGCCCAGGATATTCGAATCCGGTACCAGCGTAAAGGGAAAGGGGCATATCTGCAAGATGGGGATGGGCCACGTCAGAAAGGTGCTGTACATGGCGGCAATATCCGCCATCAGGAGCAACACCGCCTGCAGTGAGCTTTATGGGAAGGTTGATGGAAAAAGGAAAGCCATACAAGGTCGCAATCATAGCAGTGGTGAACAAACTGATCAAACAGGCATTCGCCATCGCAAAATCTGGAAAGGGCTACATCGCAAAAGCGGCCTAATCAGAATATTATTTGGAGAAAATTTAATTTATTATTTGGATATATACACAGTTCATTGCGAGAATTACGTCATTGCGAGGAACGAAGCAATCATTAACAACGTCATTGCGAGGCCTTGCGTCATTGCGAGGAACGAAGCAATCTTTCGATTAGTGTAAAGATTGCTTCGTCGTGCCTCCTCGCAATGACGGATGCCTCGCAATGACGTAGGTTTAATAATTCACACTCAGCCCAATCCCATAACCCATATCCGAATCATAATGACCTCGCACACCAAAATTTTTAGTCAAAATATACCTCAGATCTAACATATACTCCTTATCCGTATTCACCATAAATCCACCTCTCAGTCTCTTGGTCAAAGGAATATCCTCCCGCATTAACCCCAACCTCAACGTTCCATCATGATAAACCTCCGCCTGGAACCGAACCAGCATCGGTAAAGTATAAGCAAATCCTGCACTGAACAAAGCCCGTTCATCCTTACTATTCGCTTGGCCGAAAAGATTCTTCTCCGATTCATGGTTTTCCATTTTCCGATACCGATAATCAAAACCTACAAAAGGCATAAACCACTGCATCTTCCCAATATACCTTCCCAAATGGGTTTCCACCTCATAACCATGCATCTTATTATAACCCAAGCGCCATTCCGTGGTCAAGCTATACCTCGCATTATGGGCCATTAATTCCCCATCATTCCCATTCGTGGCAAAATCATTTTGGATCATGAAATGAGCCATGTTGCTTTCCTTCTGAAGCATCGGGTATCCCATCCGCTCATTGGGAAGATAAGGGTTTGCAGGTTGGTTCTCCGTGCTGAAAACACGACCCATTCCCGCCATCATATGATAAAGGATATGGCAATGAAAAAACCAATCACCATCCGCATTGGATTCAAATTCAATAGTATCGGTTTCCATCGGCATAATATCCAACACATTTTTTAAAGGAGCATATTCGCCTTGTCCATTGATCACTCTGAAATCATGACCATGGAGATGCATCGGATGCCGCATCATGGAGTTATTGAACATGGTGATCTTTAATACTTCACCTTTCTTGATCAGGATCTTATCCGATTCGTCCAAGACCTTATTGTCCAAGCTCCAAACATAGCGGTTCATATTTCCGGTCAATTCAAAATGTAAGTTCCGGACAGGCGCATCCTTCGGAAGGGAAGTAGGAATAGTTGATTTTAACATCCCATAATTCAGGGTTTTGATGTATCCCGACCCTTGATGACTGTTCATATCATGTCCTTCATGGGTCGCTGAATTATCTTGCTTCTCCTGCATATCATGTCCCTTATGGTCTTGTATATCATGGCCCTTTTGATTCTCCTGCATCTGATGCCCTTCATGTGCCTCCTTCTGCTGATCTTCCATTTCTGGATACATCACCGTATTCATATCCATTTTCTGGAGCGTCATTTTCATGCCCATATCATCCAGATCCCCATTCATCTTCATCATGTCGTTCATCATCTTCATCCCCTCAAAATATTTAAGGGTAGGAAGGGGAGTAACCAACTGTTTGATGCCATTCCCTAAATAAATGGAAGAATTTCCTGTCCGATCCTCTGGCGTAGCCATGAATTCATAGGAAAACCCATCTTCCGGAATGGTCACTATCACATCGTAGGTTTCTGAAACCCCAACGATCAAACGATCAACTTCCACCGGTTCTACGTCATTTCCATCATTCGCAACCACCGTGATCTTACCACCGGCATAGGTCAACCAAAAGTAGGAGGAAGCCCCGGCATTGATCACACGAAGCCTAACCTTATCACCCGCTTTGAAATCCGGATACACTTTTTCAGAGCCCCCATTAATGAGAAATTTGTTGTAATAAACATCACTCACGTCCATGGCCAACATGCGTTTCCATTCATTCGTCACTTTGGTCTTGAAATGTCCCGCCTGGATTGCTTCTGCATAACTCTGAACCGCGTTCTTTTTGATCGCAAACCAATCATTTGCATTGTGCAACATCCGGTGTACATTGTCCGGATCCAGATCAGTCCATTCGCTAAGCACCAAGGGGATGGATGGAATATCGTCTATTCCCTTTCGGAAAGTTGGATCACCCTTCTTTTTATTGAATATGATGGCTCCATACATGCCTATTTGTTCCTGCATTCCCGAATGACTATGGTACCAATAAGTACCATTCTGTTTGATCGGAAAACGATATACAAAAGGTTCATCGGTCTTGATGGGCATTTGGGTCAAAAAAGGAACCCCATCTTCTTTATTAGGCAGAAACACCCCATGCCAATGTAGGGATGTTCCTGCTTTCATTTTATTATGGACATGCACTTCTGCGGTATCTCCTTCTGTAAAGGTCAATGTCGGCATCGGAATACCGCCATTAACCGAAATTCCGTTCTTTGGTTTTCCGCTGAAGTTGACCATGGTATCCCTTACATAAAGATCATATCGCACGACCTGTTGTGCATCCGCCGGAAAATACAGGACTGCCGATAATAGGAGCAGGATGTATTTCGTTAGATTTCTCATATCTTTTCTTTTACCGAACCACAGGTCAACATTTTACTGCCGAAGTAAGGGTTTTTGATCTCTTGCTCTGAACTTAACCAAAACGCACCTTTATTATTGTTTGCCATCGGACAGAATTGCCAATAAAGAGGCTTATCCGCTTTGGCTACCTTTGCTAAGCTGTAAAGATTGTTGGAAAGATTGATGAAAGTGGCCCTTTGTTTATCGATGGATTTCTCCGCTGCAATCGCTGAAGCGTCTTTTTCCAAGGATTTATAGACTTTCATCCAAGCATCATGTTCTGATTTTTCCAATTTCCCCATATCCACTTGTTGAATAGCCTTGCTTAATTCTTTGGCATGAGATGCCGCAGTATTCGAATTGCTAGCGACCAAGGCATCTTTAAGACCAAGATAATGGCCATAAACCGAGTTCAGACTGGTTTCCTTGGTATTGTTCATTTTATGGCTTGAATGGGCTGCATGATCATTTTTAGCAATATGCCCTGCATGGTCTTCTTTTGCAACCGCCGTTTCATGATCCCTATCATATAAACAACATTCATGCAATTTAGCATACACATCGTCAGGGGCACGGAATGATTCATTATCATAACCTACCTGCGCAATTTTCTTCAAAATGGCCTCTTTTGATGTTTTTGTCTTATCAAAACTGATGCTAGCCGTTTGGCTGTCTGCATCCCAATTAACCGCCGAAATGTTTTTCTCGTTTCCTGCTTTTTCAATGTTTTTTTTGCACATCCCGCAATTCCCCTTGATACTTGCTGTAATGGTTTCCTGATTCTTGATTTGAGCATGTAATGCTCCAATACCTAATACACTGATGAAGATATATATCGTTAATTTTTTCATTTTCTTAAATTTTTAATCACATAAAATAGCCGTCATACCGTTGGGTAATGACATCCATAGAAAAGCTAGCCATTCTTACGAATACATCCATATTCGTAAGAATACTACCTAAATAAATTGAAATAGATTAGGCTATTTTAGGAGGGGTAAAAATTTTAGAAAATCCAGCACTGGATAGCGGCTGGTCATAGAAGTGATATTCTGTAATATTTTCAGTAGCAATAAATTGAAAATCTAAATGCTGTACCAATAAAAAGGTATGTTGTACCATAGGAATGATGCAACAGCATGGGCCATCGGAAGAACAACAGTCTTTATTCGGAGAGGCATGTTCTTGATCTGTAGAAGCATGTTCTTCAGTGTTTTCTTGCTGCGCATGCGTACAGCTCATTTCTTTTTTCGGGGAGGAATGCTCTTCACAGGCCGCTGATTGTTTTGGAATGAAGATCCAACACATCATGATTATCGGTATGTAGAGCAATTTCAACATGTCTTTATAACGACAAATCTAAAGAAATGTTTTTAATTTTTTCTATTTGGAATGTCACATGTGCCATTGACCCCACAACCCATATTGAATAAAGGTAAAATGCTGAACAGCACCCCAATACCTGCGATCAACCATTGTTCTGCTTTGACGCCTTGGATAACGATGAGTATCCCCATTATTAGCCGTAGGAAGCGCATAATGGTCCATTGACTTACATATATTTTAATCTTTTCCATTTTTCTTTTTTAAGATGATAAACAATTCATTTCCTTGTCGTTCCGGGATACTGTTCCGGCAAGGCTCCATCACACAGATGTCCATTGACTTCTCGAACAGCGGTCTATATTCCGCCTCTGAACCACCGAAAGGAGGGCCCTGTCTTTGGAATTGGGTATTGAACAATACACCGACCAACTGACCAGCGACCTTTAAAAGTTCTGCCATTTTAGAAACATAGGTTGGTCTTAGTGCAGGATCCAGAGCACAGAAAAACGTTTGTTCGAGGATGAGGTCGTACCGTCCTTCCAATTCGAAAAAATCCCCATGGATGATACGGATTCCTTCTTTCCCAGCGAACTTTTCCTTCACCAGTTCCACAGCCTTCTCCGCAATGTCGATGACGGTGATATTGTTAAACCCTTGTTCCAATAAATAGGCCGCCTCATAGGCATTTCCACAGCCTGGTATCAGGATGGAAATCCCTTTGTTCTCCAAGCCGTTAATATAGTCAACCAATGGGGTGGAGGGATAACCAATATCCCAACCCAATTGATGATGTTGCCACCTATTGTTCCAATAACCTTGATCAAGTGTTTCACTCATTTCTTTATACCTTCAAAATTCGTTAAAAATTGCTTTATGTTTTGTAACCTAGGTTACCTGGTAAAAGCATATTCCATTTTTACCATATCAAATCCTTCCGCCCAGTAATCTTTTTTCCTTTCAACTTCCACAAAACCATGCTTGGCATAAAATTCTTCCGCCAATTGGGAAGTTCGCACAGTAATATGTTTAATAGCTGGATTGCTCAATATGTGCCCCAATCGATGTTGCATCAATCTGGATCCCAAACCTTGTTGTTGCCAATCGGAAGATATAAAGTCCCAGCTCAGTTTGGCAAGATTTTCTGACAGCTCAAAGTTGATGCCTGCCCCCGCAACCACTTTTCCATCTACCTCTAAAACGAAATAATCTTCCAGTTCCTTATCCAGATAGGATTTAAAATCCTCCAATTCATTCGGATGGAAATATGTTGGAATATTGGATTTCAGAACCTGTAATAAAGATTCCCGATCTATGGTATCATAGGGACGAATGTTTATTTCCATTTCTATAAGAAATTATTGGTTGAATCGTTCGAATATCTGCCAGTATTTATCTTTGAAGATATCCGCCGTGATCTCCACTCCATCATTGAACTGTGATCCTAGCCAATCTGCAATCTTAGCAGGCATCCTATAATCTTTGCAGGCAAAAAACAGCTCACATTTTCCATCGCCAATTTCTCGACCGATATAGATATATCCTTCCAGATTGGGTAATAATTGTAAGGTCAGTTTGTCGATTTCTCCTAAAACATCCAAATCCTTTTGATTGGGCATGCCTGAATCATGGACCTCAAGGAAGTTGATCATCAATACCAATATCCATGGGTGGGAGGCTTTATTATCCCAGTTCAAAGCGCCGGTATTGATTGTGGAGATGATAGGGGTATCGTCTTCCAGAATCGTTTCAAAACTGGTATAGCTATCGTTTTCATCGGAATAGGTAATATCCTGGTATTTTTCCACAAATTCTTTTTCTCGCCAATTGATGTATTCCGGTAGTTTTTCAACTGGAATTTCTTCAGGAACCTCTTCTTCTGGACCAATCACTTGGATGCGGTCGATTTTTTCGATCATGGCCTCCTCGCCCAGAAAATTGTCCAGGAAAATATAGACGCCATTCACGATTTCATCGGCCAATTCTTCCCTCCAATCCTTATAGATCATCACCAGATCGATCTCATCTGGATAGGCCGGATGGTTTTTTGGATAGAAAGTGATATTACTTTTGCTGAACACCAGATCCATCATCCTGATCTCAAAAGAAGGGATATTAGTCGGCGGTTTAAGGGCTTTGAAACTCCAATTTTCGATCTCGGGTGCTGCCGCCAAGATTTCTTCCGCCAGGTAAACGTTCTGTATGTTCCCATCGGGAGTAAAGATCAATTCCGCGACATCATCATTCTCAATGCCTATCAGGAAAAACAATCCCAGATCCAATTCTTCGATCTTGGGTGCTAGAATGGCAATTAAATTCTCCTCTACGTTTTCTCTAGCCCTTAAGGTCTGGAGGAAGTTTTCACTATTATCCTTGAACCAATTCCAAAAGGATTGGTATTGGGAGTTTTCTATTCTGCTCAGTTCTTCGTATAGACTCATAGGCTAAATATATAAAAAAAAGGCCTAATAGCGTGTGCTAATAGGCCTTTCGTATTTTTTTTGATCCACTTATACCAAAGGAGCCGGAGCTTCTTCATCGAACAAAGGAAGTTCTTTGATGATGTTGTACCAAGTGATGATTTTTTTGATATCAGAAGAATACACACGTTCTTCATCGTGGTTAGGGGCAACTTCACGGAAAAAATTACGTAAAGTAGCGCCATCAGCCTTCACATCTGGAGTTTCCACATTATCGGTTTTGATCTTTTCAAAGATATCCAATAAACGGATTTCCTCATCTTCACCGTAGATGGTGATGTCTTCCAATGTTGCCATTTTGGTTGTAGAAAGGTTGACTACAGATTTCAGCTTGCTAGCGTCTAAGGTTTCCAATACGAAACCACCTTTATTTTGTCCGATTAATTTGAACAGACCTGGTTTACCAGTAACTGATACTAATCCTCTTAAATTCATGGGTATAAAACGTTATTAATCTTCGATTACTTCAATTCCTAAGATTCTGTCACCTTGACGGATATCATCCACTACAGCCACATTTTCGATCACTTTACCGAAACAAGTGTGGTTGCGGTCAAGGTGAGCGGTATTGTTACGGCTATGGCAGATAAAGAATTGAGAACCTCCAGTATTACGGCCAGCATGAGCCATGGATAATACACCACGGTCATGGTATTGGTTCTCACCAGTCAATTCACAATCAATTTTGTAGCCAGGACCACCAGTTCCCGGAACACCAGTTGCACCTTCGCGGGTGTTTGGACATCCACCTTGGATTACAAAATCAGGGATTACACGGTGGAAAGTCAGTCCATCATAATATCCTGATTTAGCTAACTTGATAAAGTTTGCCACCGTATTTGGAGCGTCTGCTGTGTAGAATTCCACAGTCATGTCGCCTTTTTCAGTCTTGATAATTGCTTTACTCATAGTTTTCAAAATTATTGAAATAAGTCACAAAGATACATTTTCTCGTACTATTTTTCTATCTTTAAGCAGATAGGGTTCTTAGCGTCTTGATAATCAGTCATATGGAAAAAATGGTGATCCGCGAATGGGCGGAGGCAGATAGACCTAGAGAAAAACTATTGACCTTGGGGAGAAGGGCCGTAACAAACGCCGAGCTATTGGCGATATTGTTGGGTTCTGGTTCGACGGAAGAAACGGCCGTGGAACTCTGTAAAAGAATATTGCTCAGTGTGGATAATAATCTGCTAAGATTATCCAGAATGGAAGTGAATGATCTGTGCAGATTTAAAGGGATAGGAACCGCGAAGGCGGTTAGTATCATAGCCGCATTAGAACTGGGAAGGAGGAGGCAGGAGACGGATGGAGCCCTTCAGGAACCATTGAACAACAGTAATTTGGCCTATACTTATATCAAGGACCAACTACAGGATCTGCCACATGAAGAATTCTGGGTCATTTATCTTTCCATTTCCTGCAAACCCTTGGATAGGCAACAGATCAGCCGAGGGGGAAATGATTTTACACCAGTTGATATTCGAATTATCCTTCGGCATGCCCTTATCAACCAAGCACATTCGCTTATTCTGGTCCACAACCATCCCTCTGGTACCTTAAAACCCAGTGAAGCCGACAAAGCACTCACCAAGAAAATACAAGCGGCAGCAAAAACAATGGATATATACGTAATCGATCACCTGATCATCACCGATTCTAGTTATTACAGTTTTAAGGATGAAATGCTGATCTAGTTCTTTCTTACCATACATCAATGCGTAGACAAACCAATATCAACATCTTTGTGTTATAAAATTGGAGGAAAACAAAATGGCAAAATACACATTGCATAAAGCAGATTCTAGGGGTGATGCGAACCATGGATGGTTGCATTCTAGACATACATTCAGTTTTGCTGGATATTATAATGCCGAACGCATGAACTTCGGCGCGTTAAGGGTTTTGAACGATGATTATGTTGCAGGAGGCATGGGTTTTGGAAGACACCCCCACAGCAATATGGAAATCATTTCGATTCCTTTGGAGGGTGAATTAGCACATAATGATAGCATGGGTACCGGTTCGGTGATCAAAAAGGGAGATATTCAGGTAATGAGTGCCGGAACAGGTATCGAACATAGTGAATACAACCACAGCGAGACAAATCCAGTAAGATTTTTGCAGATCTGGTTGATTCCGAATAAGCAGAATGTAGAACCTAGATATGATCAATTGAGTATTGATTTTGATAAGACAAAAAATAATTTTTTGCAGATTCTATCTCCGGAGAAGGATGATGATGGGGTTTGGATACATCAAAATGCTTGGTTCCATTGGGCTGATTTTTCGGCTGGTTATGAACGGGAGTATGTGTTGAAGGATAAACATAATGGATTGTATGTTTTTGTGCTGAAAGGGGATGTGGAAGTTTCGGGACATAAATTGGAAAGCAGGGATGGGTTAGGGATTGTTGGAGAGGAGCATGTGACGATAAAGGCAGATACTCAAGCAGAATTTCTATTGATGGAAGTTCCTGTTTAAAACCTCGTCATTGCGAGGTACGAAGCAATCTTTAACACGTCATTGCGAGGCCTCTCGTCATTGCGAGGCACGAAGCAATCTTCCCACATGTCATGCTGAGCATCGTCGAAGCATCTGTTCGTTATTAACCGTACAGATCCTTCGACTGCGCTCAGGATGACAAAAAGACTGTGCTCAGGATGATACAGTCCAAAGATTGCTTCGTCGTGCCTCCTCGCAATGACGTAGACCCCTCCTCGCAATGACGAACCTTGTCAAGCTGTTTTTTGTTTTTCTTTACTATTCTTAACGATCAGCATCATTCCATTCTCAATTTCCAGAAAACCATATTCATAGCTAAAGTAATATGTTTGCCCTTTATTCGTATTTAATATATGAGTGTGGTAATCAATAGAAAACCCCTCCGATAATAATTTCACTTTATTCACCTTTACCATTTTTTCTTCCCCCAGGAAGGTTTCCAAAATCCTTCTGTTCCTTTTCAATTTTCGGTTTATTTTTCGGAGTACATCCTCATCGTTACTGTTTTTCCGGTTATTGAACACATTACGGCAATTATCATCACAGAACTTTTTATCCGACCTTCCTTTAATGATCCGATGACATTCTGAACAGGTTTTCTCTTCCATATGGGTTTGTATAAGCTAATTAAACGATTATAAACATTTATATCCAGCTATAATTAATTGATATCCGAGTGTTGCTGGCCATACGTTGCAACTTTGAACTGTGTAATCAAGCCTTCTGGCAGTTAATATATAAAAACAAGTTAAAGTTATGATTATGAGTTCATTAAAAAATTCAGTACAATTATTAGGTAGATTAGGTAGAGATGCGCAGGTAAAGGTTAGTCAAAATGGCGTACAATATTGCCATATCAGTTTTGTGACCAATTTAACCTACCTGGATAAAGATAAGAATGAGGTTTCCACCGTGCAATGGCATTCGTTGAGTATCTGGGGTAGCCTGACCAGAGTCCTGGAGAAAAAAGGGCAGAAGGGAAGCCTTTGGATTGTCCAAGGCAAGCTGGTCAATAACACCTACATCGATCGAAATGGAATGGAGCAACGGAAAACCGAAGTTCGGGTAGACCGGTTATTGTTCCTATCCAGCCCCAATGAAACCAACCTGCCTATATCAGAGGCCATGGCCGCGTCGGCAAAATCATAAAGGATAAAATAAATCATAATAGATTATATAAATCATAAGATAATATAAATCACAGAATAGTTTATATAAGTCATAAGATAATATAAATCATAGAATAGCTTATAAAGCACAAAAAAGGTGGGCCATTTCCGAATGGCCCACCTTTTTCATTTAACCGTTACAGTTACTTTTCTGCTTTGGTAAAAGCAATTATTCTGGTAAATTCCAGCCGGCAATCTTTGCTACCGTTTTAGGAATATCAATATTATCCATTTTATTCTTGAACTGCTCCGCACCTACACCGATTGCAAATACCGGAATATAAGCCGCAGAATGGCTTCCAGAAGCCCAACTCAACGAAGATGCTTTGTTCAACGCGTTTACCGCTAAAGAAGCAATCTTATCATTGGATGCATATAAGCTTTTTTGCGTTTCGTTCTGGTGGTTCACAAAGCTTTTCTCGTAAGCTGCAAAGATTTCTTTTTCGTCTTTCTCTGCTACTTTAACATCTTTCCAAAGTCCAGTATGTTCTGTTAGGAAAGCTTTCACCTGATCCCAAGATGCTGATGCATTCTTAGTACGGAAGTCGTTGATCAATGTAGACATCACTTCCTGAGAGATCTTTTGGTTAGCAATGGTTTTCAAACGTAAGGTTGAACTTCCATTACCCAAAGCCAATCCTCCGGTTTCATGATCCGCTGTAACCACGATCAATGTTTCTTCTGGGTGTTTTTGGTAAAATTCGTAAGCCTTTGCTACCGCCGAATTGAAATCCAAAACCTCCTGAATCGTTGCTGCACCATCGTTTGCATGACAAGCCCAATCGATCTTTCCACCTTCAACCATTAAGAAGAAACCGTTCTTTCCTTTGCTCAAGGATTCGATCGCTGCAGATGTGATTTCCGCCAACTGAAGATCGCCAGGCTTCTGGTCGATCGCATATTTTAAGGATACATTATTTGCACCTTTATTGTTCATCAAAATGATCTTATCAGAAGAAGCTTTTGCCTGGTTGTATTCGGCAATACCATTCACCAATTTATAACCTGCTTTTTCCAATTGTGGCAACAAGGAAGGAACTTCTTCTTTTTTGGCATTGGTCGTTGGTTTTAGGAAACCTGAACCGCCAAAGAAATCAAATTTAGATTTGATAATATCCAAACCGATCTCATGATACATGTCGCGATCCGGTTGGTTTGCATAAAAAGAAGCCGGAGTAGCATGGTCGATACTCACGCTAGAAGTAATACCCACTTTCATACCTTTTTCTTTGGCAAGGTTGGCAATGCTTTTATAAGGTTTCACACCGGCACTATCCATACCGATCACTCCATTTTTAGTTTTATGGCCAACCGCCAAAGCCGTACCACCGGCTCCTGAATCCGTAACCCCATGCGATAGGGAATGGGATGTCGCGAAAGCAACATGAGGAAACTTACTGAAAACCAAAGGTAGGGTACCATTCTTATTCTGTTGAGCAGCTAAAAATGCTTCCGCTACATTTACTTGGCTAAGACCCATTCCGTCTCCAATCAAGAAAAAGATATACTTCGGTTGCTTTTGGGCATTGGCTATACCCGTGAAAAGAATTAATGCTAAAAATAAATTAAATAGTCTTTTATTCATGTCGTATTTCGAATATGTATAATATGTTTACAAAAATAGGGTTCAGAAGTTAAGTTAATATTAATTTAATAATGAAATCCCATGCAAACAAATTGTTACATGGTTTGTTACTGCATTATCACTAATCGTATTTATTATGGAAAACCGATTGCTAAATGCAGCCCGCTCTCTTTTTGATGGAGATACCATCAATGGATTAGCTCAACGAGAAGGGTTGACTTCAGAACAAGTAAATAAAGGATTGGATGCTTCGCTTCCAGCTTTATTTTTGGGCCTACAACAGCAACCAGAAGGTGCTTTGCAGGGAATTTTAGACAAATTTAAAGGAATGTTCACCGGAACAAATGAACCCGGGCAGGACATCACTGTTCCTATAGACCGCCCAGATTCCGGATTTGGAAATGAGACTCAAGGATTGATCGGCCAATTATTTGGCGGAAAACTAGACCTCGTTCTAGAGAAATTATCAGGGTTTTTGGGGATGAACGGAGGTTCGGTCATGAACTTATTAAAAGCTGCTGTACCATCTGTTATTTCAGCCTTGACCATGAACGGGGTGAATTGGAATGCTAGCCGTATTTCCAGCGACCTGAACGAAAACAAAGCCGGATTTTTGAGTGCATTACCAGCTGGCCTTTCCTTAGGCCTATTCGGAGATGGAATTTCCCGTACGGAGCCAATCGTAGATCCGGTAAAAGATGTATTGGTAGAAGAACCAGTAGTGCCTGTAAGAGAACGCGTTGAACCAGTTACGCCGGTAAGAAACATCAATGAACCGGTGGTGGTAGAAGAAGAACGTAAGCGCGGGGGTGGTCTTTGGTGGCTTCTGATTCCATTATTGTTATTGGCCCTATGGTTCCTGTTTGGTAAAAACTTCCGCAATGATGACAAAGCGGCGACCACTGATACCACGGTTGTTGTTAATCCTGTGGAGCCAGATACCATCACAACAACGGTTCCAGCTCGTGAATCGATCATGGTTACCCTTCCTGATGGAAGTACGTTGAACGCTTACAAAGGCGGAATCGAAGATCAGTTGGTTCAGTTCTTGACCGCTGGTTACAGCACCATGTCGGATGATGACCTGAAAAACCGTTGGTTCGATTTTGATAACCTTAATTTCGAAACCGGTACATCGACCATCGTTCCGGAAAGCCAAGATCAGGTAAATAATATTGCTGCCATCTTGAAAGCATTCCCCGATACCAAAATCAAAATCGGTGGATATACCGACAAGACAGGTGATGAAGATCTTAACAAGAAATTATCTAATGATCGTGCCGTTGCAGTGAAAAATGCATTGGATGCGAAAGGGGTAGGAGCTCAAGTTATTGAGACCGAAGGTTATGGTTCTGAATTTGCGAAGTATGATGCTTCAGCACCAGAGTCTGACCGTATCCTAGACAGAAGAGTTTCTGTGAGTGTTCGTAAGTAATTTTGCTCAACATTAATTAAGCAAGAGAACGCTTATATACAATCATACCGTTCTATGCTTGCATAGAACAAAAACGGGGATAGTAAAGATTATCTAATCTTTTTACTATCCCTATTTTTATTTAATTATTTTTGGGACATGCTTACAACGACCCAGAAAAACATGATTCAGGATGATTTTGAAAAATTCATCAAGCATTTAGGTGCCGAAAGAAGGGGATTGGATTTTCAATTGTTTGGCGAATATGCCGGATCCATATTGAACTTCTATGTGGGGAGTTCTTTGCTCAGCCTAGCTGAAAAGCCTGAGGCGGCCCTTCAGCTAAGTAAGCTATTCAATGCGGGCATGAAGAACATCATTTCCGCTACAGACCTGCAAGAAATAGCCGAGGCGATCTCACAGGATACTACCTTAAATTATTCCGTTATTCAGCCAGTATTTGGCTAGTTTGATCCACAAGATCTTCTTGATTGGTCCAAACGAGGTTCTGGATCTGGTAGCCATAAGCTAGGGCATAATCCAAATAGATTTTCTTTCTATCTTCCGAAAGCTCCTTGCTGCGGGATAAAATCCACATATAATCCAGATTTTCGCCGAAGATCAATACATCCTCGTAATTTGGATTTAATTGAACGATGTTATACCCGGAATAGAACGGTCCGAAAAAGGAAACCTTTAATGCACCTTCCGTCTCACTGTCAATAAATTTCGCTTTTCCTGTCCTTTGCTTTAATTCTCCGGTACGCATATCTATACCTTGATTAAGTACCTTGATACTGCCATCTTCATTGAATTCATAGGTCGCACTTACATTCCTTAAGTTCTTTTCATGCTTGAAATCCAATCGGGCAATTTCATACCATAAACCTAAATATTTGTTGATATCGAAATTGCGAACAACTTCCACGTTGGAGCGGATGGGTTTCAGGTAGTTGTATAGCACAGACCCTAATGCAACGGCAGATAATGCGATAAGTGATTTTTTCTTGTTCATTGTAATTTTTTAATAATAAACAACCTAAAGTGGATAAAAGTTTAGGGAGATTCCTAGCTTTGCCTAAAATTAACGATTTGTACTCAAGAGAAGAAGCGAAGAAGATAAAAGAAAACTTTTGGACCAGCTTCGGCCAATATATGTCCGTGGTTCCCAATGTAGATGGGGAGAAGGTCACTTGGGTAAACTATAAAACCGGTATCAAACACCTGTTTTTCAGGATGGACGCCGATAATAAACACGCGACAATTGCTATTGAAATCGCTAATCCTGACGAAGGCATCAGGGCATTGATTTGGGAGCAGTTCAAGGAATATGAACAAATGCTTTTAGAGGAACTCCACGAAGAATGGATCTGGGATTTTGATTATTACGATGAGTACGGGAAAGCAAAGTCGAGGATATTCATGGAAATAAGGGGTGTTAGTGTTTTCAAACAGGAAGATTGGCCACAGCTGATTTCCTTTTTCAAACCAAGGATCATGGCATTGGATAGTTTTTGGTCTTCCGCGCAGTATGGTTTTGAACTCTTTAAATAATATCAATAAATAATAACAGCATATATGAAACTAGTAGGTAGAATTCTAGTGTTTTTTATGATCCTGACAAGCAGCCAGGATGTGATGGCTTGGGGAATGACCGGGCACCGGGTGATTGCAGAGATTGCCGAAAAACACCTCAACCGCAAAGCTAAGCGAAACATAGAGAAATTGATCGGTCACCAAAAACTGGCCTATTGGTCCAATTGGGCAGACTTCATCAAATCATCTCCGGATACCCTGATCAATCGTACCGGATCTTGGCATTTTTTGAATACAGCCGGAAACCTGACCTACGAGCAGTTTTTGGTTGCCTTGCAGAATTCACCAGAAGAGAACCTGTACAAAGCCTACAATCGGGTCAGAAAACAGGTGGTCAATAAAGAGTTAACGCTGGAGCAAAGGCAGCAGGCCTTTTATTTTTTGGTGCATCTCTTGGGCGATGCGCATCAGCCGATGCATGTCAGTCGAGCGGAAGATTTAGGTGGAAACCGGATCTCTATTACCTTTTTTGGTCGTGAGGGCAATATCCATCGCGTTTGGGACAGCGACCTGGTCGACAATGAAAAATGGTCCTATACCGAGTTTGCTCGGGTATTGGATTATGAAAAATATTTCTATAAGCAATACACCAATTCCACATTGGAGGAATGGCTATATGAATCGCATAAGCTCGCGAATATCATCTATGATGATGTAGCAAAAAACAACAAACTTTCCTATGACTATATCTTTAAGTTCAAGAGTCCAATGGAAGAGTGTTTATTGAAAGCTGGCCTGCGTTTGGCCAAGGAACTGAACAGTATCTTTGGTTAAAAGCGTAACAAAGCTTAAAGAAAAATGCCCTGAGGAGTTAATCCTTCAGGGCATTTTTTATTTCAACATTTCATTCATGCTCTTGAAGACATGGGAATCATTCATCTGCTTGGTCAATGTAATATTCTTCTTATTGAACGTAATGCTTTTTTCAGTTTTATCAACTACATACGGACTGCTTCTTAACTTTCTGAAAGAGATCTGTGAAATCAAAAAGCCAAGTTCCTCTTCCCAGTGGGAGACCCTGTTCAAAATAAACTGTTCAAATATTTTTCCGGCTATTTTCTCCTGGAGTTTTTCTTCGTTTATGATTTCATTCTTTTTGATCTGACAATAAACCATATCACCCTTTTCAAAACAGTCGAACTTATTTCCTCGGGTGATTTTTACAGCTGTTTTTTTATCAAAAAGTTCCATATGCATGAATTCCAGGGCTATATCACTTTTTTCAATCGCTGGGAACCTGAAAGATTGCTGCCGGATATAGGTTTTAACTTCTTCCATGGAGATCAGGGGATGTGCATAGATCGTTGGTAAGGCGGGGTTCTTCAGATCCAGGATGATCCCTTCCTCCGTTGAACTGACCAATTCATAGCCTTTACCGTCGATTTCTAAATACATAGCGCAAATTAACCATTTTGGGTTAGAATTCTTATGTTTGTAATAAGAACGTTCTTCGTTCTATTACTATAAAACAAAAGGTTTAATTATGAAACAATATGTATTTATGGCGGCTTTGATGGCCAGCACAGGATTATCCTATGCACAGCAACATCAAGCGATCAATCCGTCGTACATGGACAAAACTGTCCGCCCACAAGATGATCTGTACAATTACGTAAATGGTAATTGGATGAAAACAGTTCAGATCCCTTCCGATAAAGCGCGTTGGGGTTCTTTCGACGAGCTTAGAGAAAATACGGATAAGGCGTCTTTAAAGATCCTAAAGGAATCTCTGGACCAGAAGTTCGAGAAAGGTTCGGATGGACAGAAAATCGCTGACCTTTACCGTTCCTATGTGGATTTCGAAACCAGAAATAAATTAGGATACGAGCCAATCCGCCAACAATTAGCGGATATCGATAAGGTGAACAACCTGAACGACCTGTATAATTACTTCGTGAAATATGGTGCTACCGGTGGAAACCCATTCTTTGGGGCATATGTTTATGCGCACATGAAAAACAGTAAAATGAATGCTGTTTATCTTGGTGGTGGAGGTTTAGGCCTTGGGCGTAACTATTACCAAAAGGTAGATGAGAAAAACACCGAAACGTTGGGTAACTATAATCAATACATCAATACCCTATACAACAAGATCGACCCAAGAACTAGAGATCTGAAAGGTCCTAAAGTAATCGAGTTCGAAAAGTTGATCGCTGCTAACCTAAAAACGGTGGAAGAATCCAGGGATGCACAGAAACGGTATAATCCTGTTGCGGTGAAAGATCTTAGCAAAATGGTGAAGAACATCGATGTAGCGAAATATGTGAAAACATTAGGTTTCCAAGCAGACACGGTGATCATTGGCGAAATTAAATATTACCAGAATCTGGATAAGATCGTCAATCAGGAAAATCTACCAGTGATCAAGGAATATCTGAAATTCCATGTAATGGATGATGCAACAGGCTACCTAACCAAAGAACTGGATGAACTTTCCTTTAATTTCTATGGTCGTACCTTAAAAGGTCAGCAAGAACAACGTGCCTTGGATATGCGCGGATTGGAATTCGTGAATGGAACTGTGGGTGAGCTTTTGGGAAAAATCTATGTAAAGGATAATTTCCCGGCGGAAGCGAAACAAGCCTGTGAGGAATTGGTTCAATACCTGATCAAATCATTTGACCTACATATCAAGAACTTGGCTTGGATGTCGCCAACTACGAAAGAAAAAGCATTGGAGAAATTGTCAAAATTCAATGTGAAGATCGGTTACCCGGACAAGTGGAAAGATTATTCTTCTTTAGCGATTGGTACTTCGTTGGTAGAGAATGTAAATAATGCGAAATTATGGTCATTTAAGGAGAACTTGGCGAAACAAGGAAAGCCAGTAGATAAGTCGGAGTGGGGTATGACACCTCAAACGGTAAATGCATACTACAATCCAATGTTCAACGAGATTGTATTCCCGGCAGCTATCCTTCAGCCGCCTTTCTATGATTACAAAGCAGATCCTGCAGTAAACTTTGGCGGAATTGGTGCCGTTATAGGTCACGAATTATCCCATGGTTTTGATGATTCGGGTTCGCAATATGATGGTAATGGAAACCTGAGCAACTGGTGGACCGATGAAGACCGTGCTAAATTTGAAAAAGCAGCAGATGCCTTGGTTGCACAGTTCGAGTCTTATGAACCGGTACCAGGTGTATTTGTAAATGGTAGATTTACCTTGGGCGAGAATATCGGTGACCTTGGTGGATCATCGGTTGCTTTTGATGCCATGCAAGCTTACCTAAAAGATAAAGGGAACCCAGGTCTGATCGATGGTTATACCCAAGATCAGCGTTTCTTCCTTTCATGGGCAACCATCTGGAGAGCGAAAACCACGGATGAATTTGTGGTGAACCAAGTGAAAACAGATCCACATTCGCCAGCGCAATACCGTGCGATTGGACCAACCATCAACTTGGACGCATTCCATAAAGCATTTGGAACCAAAGAAGGCGATAAGCTTTATGTTCCTAAAGATAAAAGGATTGTTATTTGGTAATCAGACCAAATGAATATAAAAACAAAAGGTCCTGATCTCACATCAGAACCTTTTGATTATACAGGAGCTGCCTCAGGGCGGCTCTTTGTATTAATGAGTTGTTGTATCATCTACAGGCCCATCTGGAGCATTCTCCATAACAGATTTAATACCGTTTGAGCGACCTGCTTCACTTTCGTACATTTCACTTGTACCGATGATCTGACCATTTCCAGCTTTCAGATTGAAATAGAACTTACCGTTCTTCGCTGTCAATTTGTCGAACTTACTTTCATCTGCAGCATTCTTCTTTACTGATGCAATGCCATTTTCACAAGCTGCTTTGGTGGTGTAGCCTTCGCTACTTAAAATAACCTGGCCGTTGGAAGCCTTTAGGTTGAATTGAAATTCTCCGTTTTTCCTAGTAGAGATTACAAACTTTCCCATAATCGATTTTGTTGTTTATAACCTAATTTACTAAATTTCAATAAATAGTAGATAGGCTTAAAAAACTTTTTTCTTAAGCAAGGAGCTTTCCATCTACATAATACCATATTCCTTGCAGTTTTTTGAAATTGGATTTCTCGTGATGCTCCTGCAAAACCATATTCCTATCCAAATAAATGGCTTTGAATTCAATGGTTGATGGGGTGGTTTTCAGGATGTTAAGTTCCTGCCAATTAGATTCGCGACTCCATTGTTCAATTTCTTTTTTGTTCTGGAACCTTCGGGTCTGGGGATGGAAAGTTTCATAGATAAAATCTATCTTTTGTAACACAAATGCTGTATACCGAGCACGCATTAATTGCTCGCATGTTTCGGCATTCTTAAGATTCGAGTGCACCAATTCACAACATTGCCCATAAGGTAGGGCAGACCCACAAAAACAATTTTCGCTCATCATCAGCGAAGATAAAAAGGAAATTTTGCTATCGAAAATTTGTATATAAAGAATGTTACAAACTATTAATGAATTTTCACCGTTATTCACATAAACAATAATATCCTAAATGACAACATTGAAAAATGAGTTAGTTGGCACTTGGTCACTACTTTCCTATATAGAAGTTCCATTGAATGGTCTGGATTCCACTTTTCCCATGGGCAAAAATCCAAAAGGTTCCTTAATTTATGGTCCAGATGGGCACATGTCTGTCCAGATTTCCAGTTCCGAACGAGGTCTGTTCAGTTCCAATGGTCGTTTCATTGTGAACGAAGAGGAATTACTTTCCTGCGTAAAAGGCTTTATTGCTTTTGCCGGATCCTACCAGATTGATAATAATGCAGCGACGGTTACCTATGCTATTCAGACATCTTCCTTTCCCAATTGGGAAGGACAATTGCAGGTGCGCAAAATAGATTTCGAAGGCGATATCCTTTACCTGAAATCAGTTGAACCTATTTTGTCCGGGGGGAGTTATGTAAACAGTTACATGACCTGGCAACGATTGGAGAAAATGGAATTACAGTCCCGCAGGGAGAGATTTGTGGAATTCAATGCCTTAAAACGCGAAAAAACGGCTTTTGAGGACTAATATAATCTATTTGTAAAAAGCATATTTTCCACGACATTTTTTACCTTTTTATGTATAGGAGATTTTTTCAAAAATCCGTACCTTTGCAGCATCAATTCAAGCTATGAGTGACGCTATAAAACACGAGTGCGGGATCGCACTTATCCGACTGTTAAAACCCCTATCTTATTATCAAGAAAAATATGGTACGCCCTACTACGGGATCAACAAGTTGTACCTGCTTATGGAAAAGCAGCACAACCGTGGTCAGGATGGGGCAGGGATCGCGACGATTAAATTCGACGTGCCTCCCGGCAACCGTTATATTTCCAGATACCGAGCGATGGGTTCATCTGCAGTAGCTGAGATCTTTGAATATGTTCAGAAGAAATTTGCAGCTGTACAAAAGGCTTATCCAGAGGAGTCGAAAGATACCCAATGGTTAAAAGAGAATGTAAGTTTTACGGGCGAGGTTTTACTTGGTCACTTACGTTATGGAACCCATGGTAAAAACAGCATCGAAAGCTGTCACCCATTCCTTCGTCAGAACAACTGGATGTCCAGAAACTTGGTAGTTGCTGGTAACTTCAATATGACCAATGTTGATGAGCTTTTACAACAGCTTTACGACCTGGGCCAGCATCCAAAGGAACAAGCCGATACCGTTACGGTATTGGAAAAAATCGGACACTTCCTGGACGAAGAAAACCAACAATTGTTCGATAAGTTCAAAAAAGATGGCCTGTCGAACATTGAGATTTCTGCGCAGATTGCCAAAAACATTGATGTTTCCAATATATTGACCCGTTCAGCCAAAACCTGGGATGGTGGTTATACCATTGCTGGGATCTTTGGACATGGGGATGCATTCGTGATGCGTGACCCAGCGGGGATCCGTCCGGCATTCTATTACCAGGACGATGAAGTTCTTGTGGTAGCATCTGAAAGACCGGTTATCCAAACAGCCTTCAATATTCCATTGAATGCCGTGAAAGAGATCAAACCAGGTCATGCCTTGATCGCGAAAAAAGATGGAACGGTTTCAGAAGAAATGTTCCGTGAGCCCGTTGAACAGAAATCCTGTTCTTTCGAACGTATCTATTTCTCGAGAGGTTCGGATGCGGATATCTATCAGGAACGTAAATCCTTAGGACGATTGCTTTGTCCGCAGGTGTTGAAGTCCATCGACAACGATATCAAGAATACGGTATTCTCTTTCATTCCAAATACGGCCGAAGTATCTTATTATGGGATGATGGATGGTATCAACGCTTACGTGAGAAACTGCCAAAAGGATATCCTATTAAATAGGGACGATAAGATCACCGATGAGGAAATGGAAGAGGTATTGAGCATGAAACCACGCTTTGAGAAATTGAACGTGAAAGATGCTAAATTACGTACTTTCATCACGCAAGATGCAGATCGCCAGGATATGGTTCAACATGTCTATGATACCACATATGGTATTGTTCGTGACCATGAAGATACCATTGTTGCCATCGATGACTCCATCGTACGGGGAACGACCTTAAAACAAAGTATATTGACCATCTTGGATCGTTTGCATCCTAAGAAGATCGTAATCGTTTCTTCAGCCCCTCAGATCCGTTACCCGGACTGTTATGGTATTGATATGTCCCGCATGGGTGAGTTTGTTGCTTTTGAAGCTGCGATCTCCCTATTGCGTAAAAAAGGATTGGCACATATTATTGAGGAGGTTTACCAGAAATGTCTGGCATCGACGACGCTTCCAAGAGAAAAGGTGCAGAATTATGTGAAAGCGATCTATGAACCATTCACCGATGAGGAGATATCTCAAGAGATTGCTAGGATTATTAAACCACATAGCCTAAAAGCAGAGGTTGAAGTGATCTTCCAAACATTGGAGAATTTACATGAAGCATGTCCGAACCATAAAGGGGATTGGTACTTCTCCGGTAATTATCCAACTCCAGGAGGAAATAAGGTGGTGAACAAAGCCTTTATGAACTGGATGGAAGGAAAGAATGTAAGGGCTTATTTTAGTAGTTAGTTTTTGTCTAGTATCTAGTAGATAGTATTTAGTAGTTAGACACTACAAGCGCTTAAACAGGCTGAATCATGATAAATGGTTCAGCCTTTTTTTTGATTGTAATTTTTTTTGCCTCACCGCGTCATTGCGAGATGTCCTCCACGTCATTGCGAGGAGGCACGACGAAGCAATCTTTGAACTCTGTCATCCTGAGAATTAAAAATTTGAACTAAATTTATCGGAAGGTGATGACATTTAGTAACTTAGTTCATTGACCATTCTGCAGTTTGACCGGACTATCGTATAGTGCATCTTGCCTGTCCCTGAGCTTGGTTCCATAGATTGAGGCATTGGAGTTTGGTACATCTTTTAGATTGTCCGTATGGTAGCCTGCCGTGTATTTTTCCTCTATGGGCTTAATGGTTTCACATTTTAATTGATGTGCCATGAAAATCATTCACGATCATGCTGCGGGGATCGATATCGGTTCACGCAGAATCT
>NZ_PEAZ01000078.1:0-23344 GCF_002734245.1 Sphingobacterium sp. 1.A.4 | reverse complement strand
GCGTAAAGGGAAAGGGGCATATCTGCAAGATGGGGATGGGCCAGGTCAGAAAGGTGCTGTACATGGCGGCAATATCCGCCATCAGGAGCAACACCGCCTGCAGTGAGCTTTATGGGAGGTTGATGGAAAAAGGAAAGCCATACAAGGTCGCAATCATAGCAGTGGTGAACAAACTGATCAAACAGGCATTCGCCATCGCAAAATCTGGAAAGGGCTACATCGCAAAAGCGGCCTAATCAGAATATTATTTGGAGAAAATTTAATTTATTATTTGGATATATACACAGTTCATTGCGAGGAACGAAGCAATCTTCCCGCATGTCATGCTGAGCGAAGTCGAAGCATCTACATTTGGTACCCGTACAGATCCTTCGACTACGCTCAGGATGCCACAGTTCAAAGATTGTTTCGTCGTACCTCCTCGCAATGACGAACAAGGCCTCCTCGCAATGACGCGTCCGTACCTCCTCGCAATAAGCCAGCCCGGCCTGACCGGCCGACTTAAAAATTTATCACTCCAAATACTGCCCTTGCCTAATCAGCAAGCTTCTATACTTATTAAAAACCGAAGACTTCGATACAAAGCCCAAATATTGATTATCCTTATTAACTACCGGCAATATCCACACATCATCCTTATTCATCTTCCCCATTACCCTTTCCATATTCTCCGATTCATCAATAATATCCGCTGGTTTCTGTGCCAAAACCGCGAAGGTCTTATCCTTCCCTTCCGCCTCATCCAACAAAATGGAAAACAACCGTTCACTATAAATTATCCCCAACAACTTCCCCTTATCATCCACAATCGGAAAAATATTCCTCTTCGAATGTATGATATCCGATTTCCGTTGTACCGGCGTTTCTTCCGGCCTCAACACCACAAAATTAGTCTCCAGGATATACCGCAGTTTCATCATACTGATCACCGTCCGATCCTTATCCTCATAAGATATCAAATCCCCCGACTCCGCCAACACCTTCGTATAGATCGAATGCTTCATCGCTGCCCTATTGATAAAATAGGAAATCGAAGCCACCAACATCAAAGGTACCATCAAGGTATATCCCCCTGTAATTTCTGCAATCAAAAATATCCCCGTCAGAGGCGCATGCATAACACCCGCCAAAGCTCCTGCCATCCCTGCCATCACAAAGTTCGGCACATTCAACTGCACAATTCCCGTTTGGTTCACCCCAAATGCGAAAGCAAAACCCAATAATCCGCCCATCACCAAACTCGGTCCAAACACACCACCATTTCCTCCCCCATTGATCGTAAATAACGCTGCAAAGGATTTTGCAAACAGCGTCAATACCGTATAACACAATACCACCCACCAGATATCCTTAAATTCTGCAAAGAGCGAATTCTTGACAATGGAATCAAAACGACCATCCAAGATCTGCTGAATACTGATATATCCCTCCCCATATAAGGCCGGAAACATAAAGATCATCAAGCCCAAACTGATCCCCGAAATCCAAACCTTATTATACGGATTCTTGATCCTCCCAAACCAATTCTTGACCATCTGACTGGTTTTCGAAAAGTAGATCGTAAAAAGTCCGATCAACACGGCCAAAATCAGGTAAAAGAAAATTGACTCTACCTCCCAACCTGTAGTCGTCGTATGAAACAACGGCTCACTGTATAAGATCCTCGAAACAACCGCAGCCAACGCCGATGAGATTAAAAGCGGGATAAATACAGGAATGGAAAATTCAGATAATAGAATCTCAATGGCAAAGATCATCCCTGCTACAGGAGAATTAAAAGCGCCCGAAATCCCTGCTGCAGCACCACATGCTAGCAACATGGTAACCTCTTTATAGCTCAATCCGAAGAAACGACCGATATTGGATCCAATTGCTGATCCGCTATAGGCAATCGGCGCCTCCAAACCGGAAGAACCCCCAAAACCAACAGTAACCGCACTGGTAATAATTTGGGAATAGATATTATGAATGGAGATTCGGCTGGACTTTCGTGAAATGGAATAGATAATCGGTGTGATACCATGCTCCAGCTTTTTATCCTTTATAAATTTCCGAACATAAAGAACCGAAAGGAAAATACCGATCAATGGAAAGATCAAGTATAATCCATACTTATAGTGCCATTCAATATCGTCCTGAAGGGTCGATGCAATAAAATGGGTAAGTCCTTTTAACAATGCCGCTGCCAATCCCCCAACAATACCCACCAAAAAAGCCAATACAATAATAAAATTCCGATTGGAAATTTTTTGCATTCGCCATTTATTGATGTATTCCAGTTTTCTCAGCAGCTTTTCTCGCATGTTATCAGCATTTAACTGCAAATATAGAAACTATGTATCGGAAAGCCTTATAAATCCCTATTGGAATTATCGAAATGGAAACTGAATGGAAACTTTAAATCGATGTCCATCCTCTTTTACCTCAAAACGATGCGAATCAGGAAAATTATAGGCGAGCACTGATTTAATATATTGATGTCCAATACGAAAACTTCCGCCCTCTTGAAATGGAATTTTCCCATTTTTCAGATTTTCTACCTCCAATACAATCTCCCCATTTTTCTGTTCCACCCAGAATTGAACGGGATGCTGTTGTTCTGATAATCGGCATACTTCATGATATTCTCGTATAGCGTTAATAACATATTCTTAGGAATCTTTACCTCCATTACGGCAGGATCAGCATGGAAATCCACAAAACATTCCTGATTGAATCTTAATGTATTCAAGGCATGTAAATTATGGATGTATTTCCATTCATCAGCTAAACGGACAAAATGATCAGTGCCAGTGGTCCGGATGCCATAATTCCATACCTCATCTAATAATTGAAAAGATTGATGAATAGATTGGTCCTCTTCCTTTTCCGATTCTTTAATCAAATATTGGAGAGTTTTTGGGAAAAAACTATGGGAAACCTGTAATCGCATCGACCTCATCTTTTCCTCTAGGATATTATTCTCCAATTGTTGCTGAAGCAATTGGTCTTCCAGCATGCTCTTCTCTGTTTTCCGGTTCATTCGGTAATACCAAAAAAAGCTGGCAATAAATGCGATTTGGAGGTACCTTTGGGATCCGAAAAATAAAAAGCTCCAATAGTTATCGAAAGTTAATACCGTTTCAAAATTAAAGGTTTGAAGAAACCATACGGTAACCAATCTTAGCAGGCAAAAAAGGAAGAAAAAACTTAGAAAATAGAGGATTACCCAACCTATTTTGGGGTTTTTGTGATTTTGCGGAAATAGGTAGAATACCCCTAAGTACAACATCGAATAATCGACTATTAGGGACAATGCATAATCCATCCTAAACCCGGTTAACCCCATTGAAATCTTAGCTATATAGAGTTCTAAGAGGCCATAAACGAGCCAAAACAATACATGAAATAGGATGTACTTTCTTTCCATTCCCTAACCAATCGTAAACTTTTTTAAGTGGACCAGGAAATCATTCTTGAACGCATTTCCAATAGGAATTTCTACATCATCATCGATCAGCTTTATCCGATTCCCAGATAAGGATTCGAAAAAATCGAGGTTAATGATAAATGATTTATGAACTTGAATAAATTTGGAAGCAGGAAGATTTTTCAACAATTCCTTCATCGTCAGTAAGGTGATCAATTTATCTTTCTTGGTCTGCATGCTTACATAGTTTTTCAGACCTTCTATAAATTTGATCTCCGAAAAAGTTAATTTGACCAATTTATCCCGGTCCGTTTTCACATAGAAAAAGTCCTCTTCTACCGGTTGTTTTTCGTGGGGAATTTTCTCCAAGGCCTTCAAAAAACGATCAAATGCAATCGGCTTTAACAGATAGTCTATTACCCCTAATTCATAAGACTCAATGGCATAAGTGGAAAATGCTGTAGTAAGAATGACATGTTTGATCGGATAGGCTTTCATAAAATCGATCCCTGAAATGCTACGCATGTTTATATCCAAAAAAACAACATCAATCTTTTCTGTTTTCAACAACATGACAGCTTCCAATGGATCATGGAAAGTCCCTAACACGTTTATATAGGATATTTTTTTACAATATGCCTCTATGACATCGATAGCATGTTGTTCATCATCAATAATTATACAATTCATTTGATCATATTGGTATAGTTAAGAGTAAGCTCCTTTTCCCCACTTACCTGACATACTATTTCCACATGTTCCTTATCCAGATCATTGATTTGAAAAGAGAACAAAAAGCTTGGTATGCTTGGATGATAGGGATGAAGGACTTCCTCCAGCATGGATATAAGTAGATAGGGAGGAATGATTACCTCTTTAATTTCACTGTTGTTTTCTATGCTTAACTGTAAATCATTTCCTGTTTGTAAACGATAAATAGCCAATACTTTTTCAAGTTGATGAATTTCCTCGCTCAAAGTAACAAGTTGTTTGGTACCACCTGTTTTAAGCATATAACGTAGGGAATCAGAAACAGATAAAATGGTCTGACTAATATTCGGATTGTCCGATGCAATCGTTCTGGAGAACATAAAGTTCAGGGTATTGAACAGAAAATGTGGATTTATTTGTGCCTGCAGACTATTTATTTCCGCTTGAAGCATCAAGGTCCTTAATTGTTGAAGTTCCAATTTCTTCAAATCTCTTTTATATCGGTTATGTCGGTAAGTGGTAAAATACCATAATCCTGCAGCATATAAAACATATACAATAAACCTATAAAGATGAATGATAACGAAATTAAAGGAAATCTCTGGGCGAACCGCCACATTAGCCATCTTATTGGAAAAATAAGTGGTAACCCCATATTTCCAGGCGAGAAAGAGCAGGAAAATCATCATTCCCCGAATAACCATATTCCCGATAGATTTTTCCTTCAAATAACTTGGAAAAACGAAGCCAATAAAAAGATAGGCAAATAAGGTATTGCTCCATAAATTGATCACATGTTGGCTGGTAATCGTTACGCCAGCAAGAGCGACATTCCCAATTTCCAGCCCCCAAATTAAGAACCATAAACCGAGGTGTAAACCAATTTTACCCAATTTATTCGTCATCCCATTTCCTACGTTCATCAGTCAAATAGTCCCATTGGTGTATTAATTTATAATATGAAATCTTTTCTGTTAAAATTTGAGATCAATACGATTGCGTTCGGTTATAAACGCCTTGCAAGATAATTAAACTCTAACATTAATTGAAAATTAAAACCATATGAATTATCCGAAATCAAAACTATTGATAATAATTGTTCTGGCTTTGTTACTAGGCTTATCGTCAGTAGCAAATGCGCAAAACCTGAGAAAAGGAAAACTTATAAACAAATCAAACGAAGTCATTCCCTACGTCACGATACAGTTGGTAGATTCTGCCCAGAAAATAATAGATTATGCTATAAGTGATGAGCGGGGCGAATTTCAGATTCAACTGGAACGACCTAACGCGAAACAATTACAGATTACGGCGGTTGGGTATGAAAAGCTCATACAGGAAATCGCTACATTGGAGAGTAGCAATCCGTTAGTTCTCATGTTGAATGCTGCTTCCCAAACGAGCATACAAACAATCACCGTTACTGGCCGAAAACCTACCGTTGAGGCTAAGTTGGGTAAGACAATTTTTAATGTGGAAAATACGCCATTGGTGCAGACAAGTTCCGCTATTGACCTATTGGGCAAAGCTCCTGGAGTTTTTGTAGATATGCAACAGGAAAGTGTGAAACTTCAAGGAAAAAAAGTCCTTTTCTTGGTAGATGGCAAAAGAACCTATCTCGAGGGCAACCAAGTTTATCAATACCTCAACAATTTTCAGGGAGGAACCATCGAAAAAATAGAACTTATCCATTCTCCTTCTGCAAAATATGAAGCGGCTGCCGTAATCAATATTATCACCAAAAAAGATAAGAGCCACGGTTGGAATACCGTACTTTCCACCACTGCAGGCTATGGACAACAACCCGATGTAAAAGGCAGTGGGACTTTTAATTATAGAAACCAAAAAATAGCCTTCTCTACTTCCTTGGGCGCCAATTTTGATAAATCTCCTGTTCAGGGAACTACGGAACAACGTGCAGATAATTATTCCCTATTCCAAGAATTTCATTCCCTTTCCAAAAACAATTCTTCCTACGGAAAATTTTCATTAGACTATTTCCTGAACAAGAAAAACACATTTGGATTGGTATATAGTAAAAATACGGGCAATAAACTTTCGGATCAGCTTAGTGAGAGCCAGCGAAATGAACTAGCAAACGGGCTAAAGATTTTCAATGATCATAATACAGGAGATGTTCATCATAATCGAGATTTATTAAGTTTCAATTATACCAATACCTTTTCAGAAAGCAGCAAGTTGATGTTTAATTCAGACTATGCCTGGAGCAACAATTTGGGAGACAATAGATACCAGACAAGCCTAAACCAACAGGTCTATAGAGATCGTATAAATAACCTTGACCTGGATAACAAAGTCCTTTCCATGACCTTGGATTATGAAGATCTTTTGTGGAAAAAATACGCATTGGAGGTCGGCGCTAAATTAACAGATATTCAAACCGATAATTTCAATCGATTTGAAACCTTAACCGATAGCCAAAACCAAATCCCAACGCTCCAAGAAGACAGGTTTCAATATTCTGAAAATGTAGCTGCCGCATACCTGGACTTAAGTACGGCATTCTCAGAAAAGTTCTCTGCTCAATTGGGGTTGAGGGCTGAACATACCCAAACAACAGGAAAATCCATCAGCACCAATCTGATTCATAAACAATCTTATTTTGATCTATTACCAAAAGTCAATCTAAACTATGCGCTAAATAAAAACCATAATCTCTCCTTGGGTTATTCCAGGAGCATTGATCGACCTAGTTTTAGAACCCTCAACCCCTTTCGGTACTATAGTGATATTTACAGTGCATCCGAAGGAAATCCTTATTTAAAACCTTCCTACACACAATCTATCGCGCTACAGCATTTTTTTAAAAGCAAATACATGTTCACCTTGGCTTATATGGAAAATAGAGGTGACCACAATGTATACTACGATCGAGATGAGGATGTGATTGTCAGTAAATATGAGAATTATGGGTTAACATCTGCGTGGATGGCCTCCGCTTATATCCCTGTTGCCTTTACAAAATGGTGGAATAGTACTTTACAGGTCCAAGTTGCTCAATTGAATATCAGGAAGGATGATTTCCAAAAAAGTGGTCCAGCCTTCTCGTTCAACAGTTCTTCTTCTTTTAAGCTTCCGAAAAAATACATGGCAGAATTGAGTCATCAATTCTCCTATACCTCCACCATGGGTATCTATGAGGTCGCGCCAATCTATTCTTTCAACGTATCATTTTCCAAGAGCTTTCTGAATAACCAGTTAGCTGCAAAAATTCAAGGGGTAGATTTGTTCAGTCTTTATAGATGGCATGCTAAGACTATCCAAAACGGGATATTCTATGAAAACAAAAATCGCGGTCGTGGAGCGATGTACTTCCTCAGCCTAACCTATAAATTGGGGAAAACGACTGTGAAAGGTTCAACTGCAAAAAGCAAAGCGATTGAAAATGATCAGGACCGCATGAACTAGCTAAAATGAAGGAGCCTGCAAAGGGAAAAAAATCGTATTTTTGGGATGAATTAAAATCTTATACTATGTTTAAAATCCTAAAAGTCGGTGTTCTATCGGCCATTTTAGCTGCTGGTGTTTTTAATTACTCAGCCATTCCTGATGAAGGGATGTTCCCCTTGAGCGAATTGAGCAAGGCTGGCCTTAAAAAAGCCGGTTTAAAAATCAGCGAAAAAGACATTTATAATCCTGGAAGTATCGGCTTGGTTGACGCCTTGGTGCAGGTTAGCGGTTGTTCCGGTTCCTTTGTATCAGCAAACGGGTTGATCATCACCAACCACCACTGTGCTTTCAGCGCGGTGCAATTGGCTTCCAGCCCTGAACACAATTACCTGGAGAATGGTTTTGTCGCCAACTCCCATGAGCAGGAAATTGAGGCTAAAGGATTGACCATCCGGATCACCGACTCTTACGAGGATGTATCCAAAGAAATCCTGGATGCGGTTTCCAATATTACCGACCCGGTACAGCGAATCGATATCATCAACAAGAAACGGGTGGAACTTGCCAAACAAGCAGAAAGTAAGGATCCTAGCATCAAAGCTGAAGTATCGGAAATGTTCATCGGAAAAAGCTATGTGCTGTTCCGTTATAAGACCATTGAGGATGTTCGCTTAGTGTATATTCCACGTCAGGATATTGGAGAGTTTGGTGGGGAAACCGATAACTGGGTTTGGCCTAGACATACCGGAGATTTCTCTTTCTTACGTGCTTACGTAGGCAAGGATGGAAAATCAGCTAAATATTCGAAAGACAATGTGCCTTATCAACCTAAAAAACACTTGAAAATCAATCCTAAAGGGGTGTCAGAAAACGATTTTGTTTTCATTTTGGGTTATCCAGGACGTACTTTCCGTCATCGTCCTTCCCAATACTTGGAATACCAACAGCAATTTCTATTGCCATATACCTCTAACTTGTATGATTTCCAGAACCAACAGATGATGTTGGCCGGAAAGGATGATAAAGCCACTGAATTGGAATTGGCAACACGCATTAAAAGAAATGCCAATACCATGAAAAATTACCGTGGTAAATTGAAAGGCTTAAGGAATATCGACTTGGTGAATACCAAGAAAAAGGAAGATGCCGAACTAACGGAATTCATCAATAAGAATGCGGAACTGAAAGCGCAATATGGAACGTTGATGCAGGATATTGACAAGCATTACCAATTGGTTTTCCAAGATGCGGAAAAAGAGATGTGGTACAACCAGATCTATGGAGGTATCCGTTTATTGCAAGCGGCGAGAATGGCTAATTCCTTTAAGGAGGCCTTGATGCAACAAGGAACGGCTAATAATCGTCAGGAGATGTTTGCAAAGAATGTAGAAAACTTCAAGAAGCAAATGGATCCTTTTTATGAGGCCTATAACCTGAATGTGGATAAATCCATCGCTTCTTATATGTTTGCTCAGGCTACGCAATTAAAGGATGGAAATGCTTTGCCATTTGTGGCTAACCATAGGTTTGAATCAGCTGATGCGGCAAGTGGGTTTATCAATAAGGCGCTTGATGAGACGGCATTGAAAAATAAGGAGCAGTTTTATAGCCAGGTGTTGAAAGATGCCAAAACCTTCTTAGCATATTCTGATGAATTGATGAAGTTCCAAGAGGAATTGAACAAGGAGATGAAACCATTTGCGGAGGAACAAAAACGTCGCGAAGGAAATTTGAATAAGTTGATGGCGGATTATGTGGCGGTAAAAGAGAAGTTCCAATCCAAGAATTTTATTCCGGATGCAAATTCGACATTGCGTTTGACGTTTGGGAATATTAAGGGGTATAGTCCTGTTGATGCGACTTATATGGAACCATTTACGACTGTCCGTGGATTGATCGAAAAAGGTAATTCTGGTGATCCGGAGTTTAGGTATCCAGCTGCTATTAAGGAGAATTGGTTGAGCAAGAATTTTGGAAATTATTTCAAAAAGGAGATCAATGATGTTCCGGTGAATATTCTTTATAATATGGATACCACTGGTGGAAACTCTGGCTCGCCTATTATGAATGCGTATGGAGAATTGATCGGGGTGAATTTTGATAGAGCTTATGATGCGACAATCAATGACTTTGCCTGGAATGAAGCTTATAGTAGATCTATTGGGGTTGATATCAGGTATGTGTTGTGGATCGCGGATAAAGTGGATAACGCGCAGTTTATTATTAAGGAATTAGGGGTTAGGAATTAATTTTTAACATTGCGAAACTCTACGTCATTGCGAGGAACGAAGCAATCCATCGTCATTGCGAGGAACGAAGCAATCTTTACACTAATCGAAAGATTGCTTCGTCGTACCTCCTCGCAATGACGTAAAAAAAAGCCGATGCATGCATCGGCTTTTTCAGTTAAAAATATATAATTTGGATTTGGATTCTAACTTATTTTATTTGGATTCTAACTTTTTTAAATTCTACCTTAAGGCTTCGCCTTCGAAATCTTTTCTGAGTACGGCAAATACATCGGCAAAGCAGCCGAGCCATACCAAGGATAAATACTATACCCCAATAAACCTGCCTTCACAGCCGGATCAGTATCCACCACAGCTTTTGCCTCTTCTATATCCTTCAGATTCTGAAGGATAAATATCCCCCTAAACTGGTCCGTATTTTTTCCAAAAGGACCAGCAACAACCAATTTACCATCCTTCACCAACTTTCCCATATTATCCATATGGCCTCGGAATCCCGTATTAATAAATTCCTTGTCAGTAGTCTTATTCTCTCCGGTCTTCAGAACCACCAAAAAGTAATTCTTCATCCCATAATCATCAGCACCTAATGATTTCGCCAAGTTTTCATCATAACTCTCCCCCATCGAAGCATTATTCGCACCATGCTCAACAATTTCCTTCCCAAGCTTAGCATTCTTCACCTTTCCCATCTTATAGGAAAACTGTTTTTCACCACCCGATACCGTCACCTTCATACTATCCGAACCCAACTTCTGATAACTGATCACCTTTGGAAAAGAATGCTTCGCATTCACAAAAGTATATGTATCACCTACCAGGCTCCCTTCAAAGGAAATCCCTTTGCCTTGATTCTGATTAAGCACGGTCGCTTTATAAATCAAACCTTTCCCTTCAACAGATAGATCCAGGTACTCACTCACCAACATCTCTCCCCCATCCAATACCTGATAACTAAAACCCTTCAGATTACCATCCTGATTCCGATCCCAATGTTCAAAGAGCGGCTTGCCTTCCTGTTTCCAGGTTCCTAAAAGGAAAGTGGGCATTTGCGCCTGTATAGATCCTCCTAAAAGGATCAAAAAAAAGATTAAGCTCAGCTGTTTCATAAAAATTAGATTAACATACAAACCTAATTAAAATCAGCCAAGCTTAATCCTAAAAATTCCTAATTATGCAAAAGTAGGTTCTGCGGTAGAATATTCATGAATGAACCATTCCACCATTTTCACCATCTTATCACTTCCGATGATCAACGGCACCCGTTGGTGCAATTCTTCCGGCATGATATCCAGAATAGGCATCAATCCGGTCGATGCACGACCACCTGCCTGTTCAGCAATAAATGCCAAAGGATTACATTCATACATCAACCTTAACTTGCCGTTAGGATAAGCCATGGTATCTGGATACAGGTAAATCCCGCCCTGAATCATGTTTCTATGGAAATCCGCCACTAAAGAACCGATATACCTGGAGGTATAAGGTCTTTGGGTTTCCTTATCCATATCCTTACAGTATTGCAAGTATTGTTTGATTGCCGTAGAGAACTGGTTATAATTACTTTCGTTCACCGAATAGGTCCTACCCGTAGATGGGATAAGCAGATTCGGATGTGAAAGACAAAATTCACCGATCGAAGGATCCAAGGTAAATCCATTCACCCCTTTACCTGTTGTATACACCAGCATGGTCGAAGAACCATAGATGATATATCCCGCGGCCACCTGCTGCCTTCCAGTCTGCTCGAAGTCTGCCATGGTCAAAGGACCTTCCGGACTCACCCTTTTGAAAATCGAAAAGATCGTACCGATGGAAACATTGGCATCAATATTTGATGAACCATCCAGGGGATCAAAATAAACCATATATTTCCCTACCGGATAAAATGTCTGATGGGTCAGATCTATACCTTCTTCGTGTTCTTCAGAAGCTAAATAGCAACAATCACCCACTTTTTCCAGGGCATCCATGAAATGTTGATCGGCAAAGACATCCAGTTTCTGCTGTTCTTCACCTTGCACATTCTGTTTACCCTGTTTTCCAAGGATATCCGCCAAACCAGCCTTGTTAACCTCACGGTTAACCATTTTTGCTGCTAAGGATATCGCCTGCAAAAGATGGGTAAATTCACCTTTTGCTGTTGGAAACTTGGATTGTTGTTTACTGATGAATTGTTCTAAGGTTTGTATTCCCATGTTCTTTGTCTTTTACCCCTATTTCACTGCTTCCACTGGATCATATTGGGCATAATTTTCATCGAACATGCCTTTTAATTTATTGGCCATTTCATCATAACCTTCCGGATTAGCCCACATCTTTTTCGGATTCAACAGGTTTTCCGGAATTCCAGGACATTCCCTTGGCATCTGTAGACCAAATACCGGATGTTCTTCATAACCTGCATCACAAAGATGGCTTTCTATCGCTGAACGGATCAATTGACGGGTATAAGCCAATTGTATACGTCTGCCGACACCGTAAGGACCAGCAACCCAACCGGTATTCACCAACCATACTTGGATAGTTGGATCTTCTTCCAATTTCTGCTTCAACATCTCTGCATACTGCATCGGGTGCAACGGCAGGAATGCCGCACCAAAACAAGCAGAGAATGTAGCTGTAGGTGTCTGAACCCCCATCTCAGTTCCCGCAACTTTCGCGGTATAACCATTGATGAAGTAGAACATCGCCTGCTCCGTCGTCAATTTAGAGATCGGAGGCAATACACCAAATGCATCCGCACTTAGAAAGAAGATGTTTTTAGGTGCTGCACCGAATCCTGTAGGATTCACATTATCCAAGAATTCGATTGGATAAGAAGCACGCATATTTTCGGTGATACTGCGATCGTTATAATCGGCATCGCGCGTACCAGGTTTAAAATTCACATTCTCCAATAAAGCGCCAAAACGGATCGCTTTATAGATCTGAGGCTCATGTTGGTAAGTTAGTCCAATCGTTTTGGCATAACATCCACCTTCAAAGTTGAACACTTCCGATTTTGTCCATCCATGCTCATCATCACCGATCAACAAACGACCCTCATCAGAGGATAAGGTAGTTTTTCCGGTTCCTGATAAACCAAAGAACAACGCTGTGTCTTTATCTTTACCCACGTTGGCCGCACAGTGCATGGTCAATACATTGTGTTTTAAAGGCAGGTAATAATTTAGTGCACTAAATATACTTTTCTTGATCTCTCCTGTATAGGCTGTACCGATGATCAGGATGATCTGTCTGGAAAGGTCTAAGATCACGCAGTGGGAAGTAGGTAATCCCAAAGCTTCATAATCTTCTACCTGCAATTTTGAGGCTACCAGAACGGTCCAATCAATCTGTCTCTGCTCATTCACATCTACATTGATAAACATATTGTTCACAAAGATGTCCTGACAAGGCTTCTCGGTCACTGTCAATACTTGTTGAGCATAAGCCTTATGGTTACATGCCTGTACAGAACGGACATATAAAGGAATATCCGATAGGTACAAAGTAACCCTTTGATACAACAGGTCGAATAATTCTGTGGTAACAGGCTTATTTACCTTACCCCAATTTACGGTTTCGGCAGTTAAACTGTCCTTAACCAAAAAACGAGACTCTGGTGATCGTCCCGTAAATTTCCCTGTCTCAAAGCTTAATGCTCCACTATCAGTAAGAGAAGCTTCCTGTTTTCGAATGGCGTGTTCGACCAATTCCGCAACCGGTAATTGAAAATAAACCGGACCAACGGGCCGAATTCCCATTGCTTCCAGTTGTGTACTGATTAAGTTTGTCATATATAGGCATTATTTTGCGAACAAAGCTAGGGATATTTTTAGCTTTAAAAAAAGCAAATTTAGCATATTGTAAGAAATACACATATTTAACTAACTGTATTACAGCGCATTATTTTTCATAATTTAAGTAACATAAATTTAGCAACATTTGGAGAAAATAATTATCAAAAACAGGCACCTGCGTTTAAATGCAATAGAGGCACTTTTTACCGATTATGGGTCTTATTAAAGGATTTATGGTACTTTTTCTGATTTTCATTTCGCTCAATTTGTAGCTAAATTGCCAATGCTAAAAATTTTTGACAAAATAACCTAACATATTGACAAAATATGTTTATATCATGCGATTTTTTCTCAATATATGCAGCGCAAACTTTGCGTAGTTTTTCCCCCTCAATTTGTCTAATACATGTCAGAACATCTATCTCGTGGGTCTGATTATCAAAAAATTGTCATTATGTAACTTGGATACTTTTTTATTTCCGAAATAAGTATGTTATTTGCATAACTTTTTGAACAAATATGGTCAAAAGTCAAAAAGTAAATATTATGAAAACTTACTTTACGCAGTTCGGCTTACTCATCGGCATGCTCCTCTCCTTCCAGCTGGGATGGTCACAGGAAATGTTACTTATCAAGGGAAAGGTTTCCAATGCAGATACCTATACCGCCATTCCTTATGCATCGATCACAGTAGTAGGTGGACCCAAAAACCTGGGCACCACGACCAATGAAAAGGGCGAGTACACCTTAAAGGTGCCAGCCAACTATACCTCCATTAAAATTTCCTATGTGGGTTTCAATACCGAAGAATACCCCCTGAGCAAAGAGGCCGAACAACAGATCCGGGTGATGTTATTTCCTTCCAATAGTATTGAGGAAGTGGTGGTTACTGCTCCCAAAAGGGTTAAATATTCCAACAAGAACAATCCTGCCGTAGAATTGATACGCAAAGTGGTGGAACACCGTGATCAGAACAGATTGACCGGACAGAAATTAGCTGAATTTGACCAGTATGAAAAGATCAGTCTTGGTTTGAGCAATCTGGACAATAAATTCAAGGATAAAAAGATCTTCAAGAACTACCAGTTCTTATTTCAGGAAGATGATTCGTTGGATAACAATTACGTATTACCGGCCTATATGGAGGAAAAATTTTCTAAGGTATATTATCGTAAAGATCCAAATGCAAAAAAACAATATGTATTGGCAGAACGTAAGGCAGAATTCGACCCTAAATTTGTGGACAATGATGGCTTGAGCAAATACTTCAATCGGCTTTATGATGAAGTGGAGATCTATGACAATAACATCTCGATTTTGACCAATCAGTTTTTGAGCCCTATTGCCAACTCTGCTCCTACATTCTATCGTTTTTATATTACAGACACCATTAAAACGGTATCGCCGATGTTGGTAGAATTGAGTTTCTATCCAAGAAATAAGGCCGATCTGCTGTTCAAGGGAAAACTATATGTAACCTTGGACGGGAATTATGCCGTGCAAAGTGCGCAGATGACCATCAATAAGGATGCAAATGTGAACTTTGTCAGAGACCTGCATATCGAATTGGGATTCAAGAAAAATGCAGACAATAAATTTTACCTGACTAAATCCAGTTTGGGTATTGATTTCGCCCTGACCGAAAAAGGGAAAGGGATTAAAGGGAAACGGGTAGTGCTGATCGATAAGTATGAGAATGGCATCGAAAGGCCAGACAGCATCTATGCGGTTCCGGACGTGTATATTGCCAAACAAGAAGCGGTAGTGGAACAGGAAAAAGAAGAAAGCTATTGGGCTACCTTACGTCCGGAACCGCTGCAGAATTCGGAAAGCATCATCTATCAGAACATTGATAGCTTACAACGTATGCCTTCTTTCCGCACCTTTATGGATGTGGCAGCCTTGGTATTTTCCGGCTATAAACAGGCTGGCCCGGTAGAAATCGGCCCTGTCAATACCTTCTATTCCTATAACCCGGTGGAAGGTTTCCGATTAAGGGTTGGGGGTAGAACTACGGAACAACTGAGCAAACGCTTTTTCATGGAAGGATATGGTGCATACGGATTTGAGGATAAGAAATGGAAATATTTCCTGAGTGGAACCTATTCGCTGAACAATAAATCGGTTTACACCTTCCCACAACATTATATCCGGGTATCGGCATCATATGATACCAAAATCCCTGGTCAGAACCTGGAATTCATCCAGGAGGATAATGTATTGCTATCCTTCAAACGTGGCGAGAACCAGAGCTATTTATACAATGAAGTCTATCGGGTAGATTATAAAGCAGAATTTAGCAATAACTTTTCGGTTACGGCTGGATTGGGTACCTGGAACCAGAATCCTGCTGGGGTATTGGCTTATCGGATGCCGCAGGCTGATGGGACTTTCCAACGCATCAACTCCTTGAAAAGCACAGAATTCAATGTGGGATTACGTTATGCCCCTAAAGAAGAATATTACCAAGGAAAATTATACCGCACCCCTTTGTTCAATAAGTATCCTATTTTTAACCTGAACTATACCGCAGGAATAAAGGATCTTTTTGGAGGGGAATACAACTACCATACGATCAACGCAGGCGTGTTCAAACGGTTCTACCTGTCGCAATTAGGTTATGCGGATGTGAATGTGGATGGTTCATACACCTTTGGCGACAACCTGCCGTTCCCGGTATTGAACATACATCGGGCAAACCAGACTTATGCCTATCAATTGAACTCCTATAACCTGATGAACTTTATGGAATTTATTTCCGATCATCATGCTTCCTGGAATGTACAATATTATATGAACGGCTTTATCTTCAACAAGCTACCATTGATCAAGAAATTGAAGATCCGTGAGGTATTCAGTTTCAAAGGGGTCTATGGTGGATTGCGAGATAGCAATAACCCAAGCCTGAACAACACTATCTATGCTTGGCAAACGAACAGCAAAGGCGAGCAATCTTCCTTTACGTTTAACGACAAACCTTATATGGAAGTCTCAGCTGGGGTTTCCAACATCTTCAAGATCTTGCGCGTAGACGTGGTCAAAAGACTGAACTACCTGGATAATCCGGAAGCTCCGGAATGGGGAATCCGTGCAAGGATCAAATTTGATTTTTAATTTCATTTTATTAGTTTTTCATAGTTGATACCATTTTAAGGAGGTTTTCGCAAGAAATCCTCCTTTTTTTTGGAGGATTCTCGATTTTGAACATATAAAGTGAAATAATTTCTTGGAATAGAAATTCCTATGCTTTACATTTGTGCCGTTATTGATATGAAGATCACTCGCACATACCATCACTGTTTCCATCATCGCCATTGTGGCGATAGATAATAGTATGGCTTCTACGTGGAGCGAGTAATTCCCCTGGATCTTTATTGGTATTAATAATTTACACACAACAAAAACCATCATTGTGAAAAATCTTAAAATTGCTATCCAAAAATCGGGTAGATTAAATGAAAAATCCGTTCAACTCCTAAAAAACTGTGGACTTGACTTCGAAAATTATAAAAGTTCCCTGATCACTACCGTCTCTAATTTCAACCTGGAAATCCTTTTCTTGAGGGATGACGATATTCCTGGATATGTGGAACAGGGCATTGCCGACCTCGGTATTGTAGGCGAAAATGTGATCGATGAAACCCAGGCAAAGGTGCAGTACCTGCAACGATTGGGTTTTGGCCGATGCAGTTTGAAGCTCGCGATTGCCAAAGATTCCAGCATCGAAAGATTAGAAGACCTGAACGGCAAATCCATTGCTACCTCCTACCCCAATATCCTAAGAAACTTCCTGAACGAATATAAGATCAATGCCGACATCCAAGAGATCTCCGGATCGGTTGAAATTGCTCCTGGATTAGGCTTGAGCGATGCGATCTGTGATATTGTATCGACCGGTGGGACCTTGAAGAGCAATGGGCTGAAACCCTTTGCGGATGTTCGCAGCTCGGAAGCGATCTTGATCGGTCGTGAAGGATTGGAGGAAAACCCGATCATCTGTGAATTGTTACAACGGGTACAGTCGGTATTACGCGCGAAGGAGACGAAGTATGTGGTATTGAATGTGGAGAAGAAAAATCTGGAGCAGATCACGGCGCTTTTGCCAGGTGTTAAGAGCCCTACGGTGGTTCCTTTGGCCGAAGAAGGTTGGGTAGCGGTACACACTGTTATTTCGGAGGATGATTTTTGGGATAAAATCAATAAATTGAAGGCCTTAGGCGCACAAGGGATTGTGGTGATGCCAATCGAAAAAATTATCATGTAATATGATTTAATAAAACAGCTAGGATGATAAAGACCTATTTTTATAAAGATATAGAAGCTGAGCAGCTTCAAAAGCTTATCGACCGCAACACGGATCCAAACCATGCGATCCAGGATACAGTTCTGCAGATCATCGAGGAAGTGAAAACAAGTGGTGATGAGGCTTTGAAATCCTATGCGAAGCAGTTCGATAAGGTGGACTTGGAGAAATTGTACTTGGATGCTTCGGATATCGAGGAACTGGCGATGACCATTTCCCGCGATCAGATGCGTGCCTTGGAGATTGCTTTCCAGAATATCCATAAGTTCCACCAATCGCAAATGAAACGGGAGCGTGTGGTGGAGACCATGCCTGGAGTGAAATGTTGGCGTGAGGTAAGGCCAATTGAGAAGGTTGGTCTTTATATCCCTGGAGGCTCTGCGGTTTTACCGAGCACCTTATTGATGTTGGGTATTCCAGCAAGGATTGCTGGCTGTAAGGAGATCGTGGTCTGTTCACCTCCGCAGAACAACGGAAAGATCAATGGCTTTGTGGCCTATTGCCTGAAGTTGTTGCGTATTGACCGGATTTATCTGGTTGGTGGTGCGCAAGCGGTAGCTGCGATGGCTTATGGGACGGAAAGTATCCCGAAGGTGAATAAGATTTTCGGACCTGGGAATCAGTTTGTGACGAAGGCGAAGAGCATGATTCAGGGCATGACGGATGTGAGTATTGATATGCCGGCAGGACCATCTGAGGTATTGGTGATTGCGGATGAATTGGCAAACCCGGCTTTTGTGGCGGCTGATCTGTTGGCGCAGGCGGAACATGGCAGTGATAGCCAATCGATTTTGGTGTGTTTGTCGGAGGAATTTGCGAAAGCGGTGGAGAAGGAAGTGGATGTGCAATTGCAGGTGCTGCCTAGGCGAGCAATGGCAGAAGAGGCCATGAACAATTCGTATATTATTGTAGCGGAGAATTTGGAGGAAGCGATGAAGTTTTCGAACTTGTATGCGCCTGAGCATTTGATCTTGGAAACGGAGGAATGGAAACCTTTGGTCAATAAGGTGCTGAATGCGGGATCTGTATTTTTGGGTAATCTGACGCCGGAAAGTGCGGGAGATTATGCTTCCGGAACGAATCATACCCTACCGACATCGGGTTATGCAAGGTCTTATTCGGGGGTTTCGGTGGATAGTTTTGTGAAGAAGATTACTTTTCAGCATATTTCGGAGGAAGGGTTGCAGCATATTGGATCTACAGTGGAGATCTTGGCGGAGTTGGAAGGTTTGCAGGCGCATAAGAATGCAGTGAGTATACGGATGAAGTAGGTTGGATTTTTTTGATTTGTAAAGGTTTTAGACCGGATATAAAAATGGCCAGGTGTTTTAAAAGACCTGGCCATTTTTTATTTTTTGGTAAGGGGGTTTTTATTTTTTGGTAAGGGAATTTTTATTATTTGCTAAACTGTTTTTTATTATTTGCTAAACTATTTTATATTTTTTGGCAAGGTATATTTTATCTTTTACAAGAGATATTTTATTTTTTGGCAAGCGGTTTTTTATTTTTTGGTAAGCGATTTTGTTTGAAATCCTGGCCTTCAAATTACCTATTGGGTACGGGGTGCAAGTGAGGTGTAAGTGACATGTAAGTGAGGTGTAAGTGCCTTTACATACTTACACCATACTTGCATGTTGCTTACAAATTACATACACCTCGAATCCTATCTGGCATCGAGGTGTATGCTTTATTAATTCTATTATTTTTGTTTAGAATTGTTATTTCTTTTTAGCAGATTTCTTACTGCCTTTTCCGACAATCTTTTGGTAGATGTCTGCAAAAGCTTCTTTCAGTTTTTTCATGGTCTTGCCATCTTGCTTAGATTTTTTAGACACTTTTTTAACTTCCGATTTTTTAACTTTTGCCTTTTTATTTGATGCTTTTTTCGAGTCTAGTTTTTTGGCGTCTGATTTGTTCGGTTCTACTTTTTTAGAATCTTTGACCTTAGCATCTTGCTTTTTCGAATCTTGCTTTTTGGAATCGTCTTTCTTTGCCTTTCCGGTTTTATCGTCTTTGCCTTTCTTATCCTTTTTCTTACCTAACTCCATTTCTTTGTAGAGTCTATCTACTTTCTTCGCGTTTTTCTTAGATTTATCTTCCTTGCTTGGTTTTTCCTGTACCGATTTGTTGTTTGGCACTTCTTCTTTGTAAGATGCTTCTTTTTCGATCTTGGTCGACTCTGTAGGAGTTGGTTTTACAGGTTGTTTGGAAGTTGATGTTGAAGGAGATGTTGAAGCTGGTTTAGCGGCTGGTTTTGAAGCGGCTGGCTTAGCTGATGCAGCCTTTGAAGCGGCTGGTTTAGCTGTTGTTGGCTTAGCTGTTGTTGATTTTGTTGTGGTTGTTTTTGTTGTGGTTGTTTTTGCAGCAGTTGGTTTTGTTGTGGTTGTTTTTGCAGCAGCTGGTTTTGTTGCAGCTGGTTTTGCAGCTGTTGAACTGGAAGCCGCAGGCTTTCTGGCTGAAGTCCTTGTTGAAGCAGCTGTTTTGGTAGCTGTTCCTGCAGGTGCAGTAGGTCTTGTTGGTTTTATTCCTCCCTCATCAGACTTGCGTGCTCTTTGGTTTTCTGCTTCTCCGTCACCACCATGCTCTTCTACAGGAGCTGGAACTGGAGTTGTTGTGTTGCTACTTGAATTAGCAGGTTTTGCAGGAGATGTTTTTGCAGTTGCAGGCTTTCTTGTGCCTGGCTGATTTGCTGTTGTTTTCGCAGCAGGCTTAGCCGTTGCTTTGGCAGCTGGTTTTGCAGCTGTCGTTTTTTCGTTATTTTCCGCTGAAGTTGGTTTTGTTTCAGTTGTTGGATTATTTGGTTCTGCCATTTTTCGGATTATTAATGTAGTAAATTGTTTTCTAAAATTTTTAATTAAAAAGGCTTTTGATGCTAGCTATGTAGCTGAGGCCTAGCTTAAAACTATTAATATAACGATTTTGTTTTCAAAAACGGGTATAATTAAACTATTTATAATTTTTCCAATCAAAGATTATGCGTAAATTTGTAGTCCTACATAACATGGGGTCGACCGGAATTGACAGGATAGCGATGGTTATGTAAGCATGCAGTGCATTGTTAGTCTAGCACTTAAATCTGAACTTTCAACTTTATAACTGGCGAAGAAAACTACGCCTTAGCTGCTTAAGTTAGACTTAACATAGCTATTTGTCCCGTTAGATCCTGTTCTTTGGTCTAACAACAGGGGCATCGAACGATAGAACTGGTCATTGGGACGCTGCTAAACAGTGACGAGATACAGCAGATACGGAGAACGGTATAGGTAAGCGACTCACCTTCCCTCTCCCGACAATTAAAGAGAAGCTAAGCATGTAGAAAGCGTAAATCATACTATGTTTGGACGAGGGTTCGAATCCCTCCGGCTCCACAAGAGTATTAACTAAAGAGGTAATTATCCATTAATTACCTCTTTTTTATTTTACATGGTCACGAATTTGGTCACGATTAAATTTTATGGAGTTTCTTTTACCAAGGAATAATTGATTCGAATAGATGTCCAAAAATTTCCTCAGGAAATAAGTTTCATGCTATAAACCAATTTGTTCCAGTTTCTGTTTAAAAATTTCAAGAAACCCAACTTTGAATTCTTCAGTTAAAAAGCTTTTAGCAATAAAATCATGTACCTTATCTGTTTGCGTTGAAAAGTCTTTATAAATGTTATCACGAACCAATTCCGATAAGCCTAAGCTTAAAGCAAATTGATCAAAATCCGTTTTCTTAATTTTACGCTTTCTTCCACCTAATGTCAAAGCTAAATCATCCTTATCTGCTGGATAGATAAGATTTACATTTAACAAATCATAAGCTGGACTTAATAATATACCTTTCTCTGTATGCATCAAAGAAAAATTCTTTAAATGCATATCGTTATTTCCTGTCAGAAAACTGAATAACACCAATCTAAAATATTTTATCGCATCCAATCCTGAGTTAGTAGCAAATTGCTTTATAACTTTTCCTACCCGTTCATATGAGCCATTGTATTTTTGTTCTGTCAGTAATTCTGAAAGTTGACATAAGTCTTCTACGTGAATTTTCTTCTGTTTTTGACGATCAAAACGCTTTGTTAAATAAGCAAATTCTCCAGAAGTGGTCTTGATTAGTGTATGCTCTGCGGTTTCAATTTTAAATAATTTAGCTAAATGCATAGTCAGATCCTCTACCTCAGGCATAAAAGGAAAATCTGTCGACTGTGGTTTCAATATATAATCCCCCCAAAGACCAACAACGGTTAATCTTTTATTTCCTTTTTCTCCATGTAAACTAAGGGAAATTTTTGGCTGAACTCCAGTTAAAGCCAGCCTTTCACTGACCGCAATTTGAGCAAGTTTATTCAATTTCTCTTTATCTAAATCGAGAACAGGAAAATTAGTAGTTCCAAAAAACCTTTTAGAACAATTAGGATGATAATCACCTTCTTCTACGGGATTATAGCAGTACAAACAATTAGCCATTTTGCTCCCCCTCCATCGGATATACAGATACTGCACCAATAGTATCTCTACATAAATTAATGAGTAACTCGAATCGGTCCCTTGGATTCAATTTCCAATATTTTTCTCCTATTTCTAATAGCCATCCTTCAGGAATGAGACCGTCAAAGAAAGGAAATAAAACTTTACTTTGATAAATTTGTGGGGACAATGGCATTGTCAAACTAATCGATTTCGGATCAGATGAATTCAAGTATTCTTCATCATAATAGAACGTAAATCCACCATCTGCTTCAGCCAAATATCCTGCTAATTTATCTTGATAATATATTTTAGCTCGACGTGCCATCAGTCTCTACTTTTTTCAATTACCCCAACTTCTTTCCCAAACAAGGATAACACATCATTCACTTTATCTAAACGAAGCGTCTTTTTACCTTGCTCTAAATCTCGTACGAAACGTAATCCTACCCCTGCATTTAATGCCAAATCCTCCTGCGTTAACTTGAGTTCCTTTCGCTTTTGTTTTACAAATTGCCTTAGTGAATTCATAATTATACCTTTTCTGATATAAAAATAGGTAAATAATAATTGATTATACTATTTCGGGTATAAAATATTAGCATAATCCATAGCTATCCCCATTATTTAATAGCCAATCCTTAGATTTAAAAAACAGGAATCGACAAAGTATTTCGCATTAGTAATTTAGAAGGTTTAAACGATGCCTATAAAAAAAACATCAGTACTGTCCTAAATAAATTTTTTGGCATAAAAAATCCTTCTCCATTTGTGTTCAATTGAAGAATTTGGTTAATTACTGGAAAGGTATCCTATGTGTGTTACTAAAAGAGCACATATTGTCCTTTTTTATCGGGAGGTTTTCCTGAAATGAACGGATCATCCGCCCATTTCCACAGATCAATTTTCACGAATATGTTCAGCCTGATAAAGTTGACCAGATTCGAGAGGTTCCAGTCGTACTTTGCTTTCTTCTGAATGTACTTAAAGAGCAGGATCCCGATAAGTGCAGTCCATATTT